>NZ_JJOV01000044.1:0-49571 GCF_000979385.1 Methanosarcina sp. 2.H.A.1B.4 | reverse complement strand
AATTACGGAAACGGTGAGGTTTACATGGCAAAGAAAATGAAGTTATCAGATATAACAAACATGTTCGCGGGAATGGATGTAGAAGCCCTCGAAGGTGTGACTATTGAAGGGGACATTGAGATTGATCTCGGTGGACTCGGAGGCGGCTTTGACCCGATGCTTGCAGCAGCTCTCGGGCAGGAGAGTGCAGTACTTGCCCAGCACTTCGCAAGAATAGCAGGGATGTTTGGATATCCAGTAGGCTTTGGTGCACAGGCAGCAGCTCCCGCAGTTTCCCCAGCTCTGGCAGCCCCGAAACTCAAGGATATCATCTCTGCCAAGTTTGATGTTGCTAATATCGCAGAATGGACAACTCAGATTCAGGAAGTACCCATAGGCAACACATCTGCAGACGGCGGAAGCCGTGGAAAGCAGGTAATGCTGGGTGGCGAAAAAGCCCTTCCATTCTACTTTGATGCTCCAATGCCGAACAGGAACCAGGTCACAATCGACGTGTTCGACATGAGAATAGGGCTTGCAAAAGCTGTCAAGGAGAACTACGACGAGGTCATGGACAGCCCTGGAGAATGGGCAAAGAAGAACGTTGAAAAGTTCAACGCAGACATGATCACCATCCACCTGATTTCAACCGACCCGCTCATTAAGGACACTTCCCCCAAGGATGCAGCCAAGACCGTTGAAGAAGTCCTGCAGGCCGTTGATGTGCCAATAGCCATTGGTGGATCAGGGAACCCACAGAAAGACCCCGAAGTTCTTGCAAAAGCAGCAGAAGTTGCAGAAGGCGAGCGCTGTCTCCTTGCATCTGCCAGCCTGAACCTGGACTACGCCAAGATCGCAGAAGCCGCATTAAAATACGACCACGACGTGCTTTCCTGGACCCAGCTGGACATGAACGCCCAGAAGGAACTTAACAGGAAACTCATGAAGCAGTGCAATGTGCCCAGAGACAGGATCATCATGGACCCAACCACTGCAGCCCTGGGGTATGGTCTCGACTATGCTTACACCAACATGGAGCGTATCAGACTTGCAGCCCTGATGGGTGATGACGAACTGACCTTCCCGATGTCTTCAGGTACCACCAACGCATGGGGTGCCCGTGAGTCCTGGATGGTTAGCTCTCCATTGGGACAGGATTCTGACTGGGGCCCAAGAGAGTACAGAGGACCTATATGGGAAATTGTCACAGGGCTGTCCCTTGCACTTGCAGGAAACGACCTATTCATGATGATGCACCCAACATCGGTAGCTGTCCTGAAGCAGATAACCCAGACTCTCTTTGGCTCAATTGAGGCAGAGCCTGTGGACATTGCCAACTGGATCGGAGCGGAGGTGTAAAAAATGAAAATAAACAGCCCATTAGAAGCCTACAAGTACCTGCCCCAGACCAACTGTGGAGAATGTGGTGAGCCTACATGTATGGCATTTGCTTCCAAGCTGATTGACAGGTCCGGAAAGACGGAAAATTGTCCACCTCTGGTAAAGGAAAAGAAGTACGCAAAGAAGCTGGCAGAACTCGACAGGCTCCTTGCCCCCGAGATCCGTCAGGTTACCATAGGAGTAGGCGAAAAGGCAGCAAACGTCGGTGGAGACGATGTACTGTACCGTCACAAGCTTACCTTCTTCAATAAGACAAAGATGTTCTTCGATGTTTCAGACAACATGGAAGAAGCTGCCCTTATTGAGAGGGTAAATAAGATCGCAGACTTCAAGAAGTTTTATGTAGGTCGCAACCTGCTTCTCGACGGTGTGGCAATCAGAGCCGCTTCAAACGACCCGGCAAAGTTCGCTGCTGCTGTCAAGAAGGTAGCAGAAATAGGCCTGCCTATGATCTTCTGTTCCTTTAACCCTGCAGTCCTGAAGGCAGGACTTGAGGTTGCAAAGGACAAGAACCCACTGCTCTACGCTGCAAACAAGGACAACTGGAAAGAAGTCGGAGAACTCGCCCTTGAGTACAAGGTGCCTGTTGTAGTTTCAGCATTTAATGACCTTGACGCTCTCAAGAGCCTTGCAAAGACTTTCGCAGAAGCAGGCATCAAGGACATTGTGCTTGATCCGGGGACCTACCCAAGCGGCAAAGGCCTCAAGGAAACCTTTACAAACTTCCTGAAAATCAGGAGAGCAGGCATTATGGGCGACACCGAGATCGCATATCCGATCATGGCTCTCCCCCTCACAGCCTGGATGGCAGGAATTGCAGACCCTGTAAGTGCCTCCTACTGGGAAACCGTTATGGCTTCAGTATTCACTATCAGGTACGGAGACATAATGATCCTCCACAGCATGGAGCCTTATTCCACTCTGCCTGAAGTGCACCTGGCCGAAACCATCTACACTGACCCGAGGACTCCGGTCTCCGTGGACGGAGGTATGTACAAGGTTGGAGCCCCGGACAAAGATTCTCCAGTATTCTTCACCACAAACTTCGCCCTTACCTACTACACGGTAGAAAGCGATATCTCAGCAAATGGCATAGTATGCTGGCTGCTTGCAGTTGACACCGATGGGATTGGTGTGGAAGCTGCAGTTGCCGGTGGTCAGCTGACTTCCGCAAAGGTAAAGGACGCATTCGAAAAGGCAGGATTCGACCTCAAGACGGACACAAACCACAACACCCTTATCATTCCAGGTCTCTCAGCTCGTCTGCAGGGTGACCTCGAAGATACACTCGGTGCAAATGTTAAGGTTGGTCCAATGGACTCCGGCCGTATCCCTGGCTGGATCGAGAAGAACTGGCCCCCAAAACAATAAGTCCGAATGTAAATTGAATAGTAACTATTCAGGTAGCCCTATGAAGGTTACCTGAATAGTTCAAATTTCTTTCTTTAATAAGTTGTAGAATCTTTCCTTTGCTTCTCTCTCAATCCAGGGCATATGCCCGCATTTTTCCAGCAAAATGAACCTGAAGTCCTTCAAAATCCCGGAAAGGGGTTCTCTTACTCCTTCGAACGGGTGCGGGTCATAGTCTCCGTGAATTGCAATTACCGGGCACATGATTTTAGTTCCCAGTTCAAGGAGCTTGCCACTGTTCCTCAACTCGCTGGCTTCTTCCCATACGCCTTTGAAGGCCTCGTAGCTGCATTCGAGCAGTTCATCTTCATGAGGAAGCGGGTCATAGGAATCCGTTTTTGACATCAACGTTCCAAAGCTGCACAGGGCTTCGTCCCTGTTTTTAGCTGAGGGATCATTAAGGGTTTCTGTAAGGAAGAGGAAGTTTTTCCAATCATCTTTTCCGAGCCGGCTTATCCGTGTATTCATTATGTTTGCGGCATACTTTTCTTCGTAGGGGCCGCTTCCGATTAGAATTAGTTTCTTTATGAATTGCGGGTAGCGAGCTGTGAAGATGAAGCTGAACATTGCACCCCAGGAAAACCCGATTAATGTGATCGGTAGGTCTCCATGACCTTCCAGAACGGCTTTCAGTTCCCGGACCTGACCTTCAAGGGTTGCTTTCGTCTGGAGGGGTTCAAGGATTCCCCGAATGGCAGAGAGTTCCCTGGCAACGGGAGCCATTTCTCCAGGGGCTCCGGGGCCACCATGAATAACTGCTACACTGAAAGGAGCTTTACCGTATTTTCTCAGGTTTTTCATGTATGTATCAGGTTTAAGCTTTTTTGATTTAAAAGCAAATGGGTTTTCAAATTTGAAGAGGATACGAATTTTTTAATAGAGATGATTCCTCTCATAAATTCATTTCGACACAAACCACCAGATAAC
Source organism: Methanosarcina sp. 2.H.A.1B.4 (assembly GCF_000979385.1). Taxonomy (NCBI): domain Archaea; kingdom Methanobacteriati; phylum Methanobacteriota; class Methanomicrobia; order Methanosarcinales; family Methanosarcinaceae; genus Methanosarcina; species Methanosarcina sp. 2.H.A.1B.4. Next base: position 45,854 of record NZ_JJOV01000044.1, on the reverse strand, counting down.
AGGTAGCATTGTGAGTGCATTTTCGTTTATACAATCTTGACAAGGCAAGTAAATGTTTTGATATTCAGTGCGTCCCAGTAGTTCAGCTCTTAGTATTACCTGGTTGAAGTTGAAACAAACTGGTTATCATAATCAGACTCATTCCAACAGTTGAGATATACCAACCCATTCCTAATAATCCGACAATATTCTGAAACCCCCCAGAGGGAAATTCTGTTTGTGCTAGAATTCCGGGCAGCCAAAAGAGGGAGAGAGTCAAACCTGTGAACACAAGGATGCCACCGATTCCTTTAAAAATACGGGATTTGGCCAGGCTCGATATCAAAGCGATGACGGCGCCTAATATCAAAAAGATATATACAACCATCACAAGACTAACCTCGATATCCTCGATCGTCGTTACCCCGCCTGATAAATTTGTAAAGCGGACAATATCCATTGGCAAAATCTCGAAACGGAAACGATCTGCCTTTATAAGAATTTCGGATTGGAATAATGCAAAATTACTATTTAAAAATGCCAGGGCTACGGAGACAAGGATAATTAGGCTACCAATTCCTCCAAGTATCTGGTTTACCCAAAATTTCCTACAAATTATTTTTGGAGAGCTAAGCTTCGATTGACCAAACCAAAATTCATAAGCAAGAAGTAAACATGTCATAATGAGGAGTGACCCTGGCAGATACCAGAGCCGCCCTACGGTGGTAAAGCAAATTGCCGCTGGTAATAGTACACCAAAAAAAATCGCCAACTTACGATCATTCGTTAGTTTAACATGGTTACGAGCTGAAAGGACAGACAGGAGGGCAATACCGCTCAAGAAAAATGTGATTAATCCCAATACAACTGGGCTTTCTTTATTTCCAATCCATGGCAGGATTTGTGCTCCAATAGACATTTCGATGAGTCCAGCTAAGATTCCGAGGCCACTTCCCAATATACCAGGTTTAATTGCAAGCTTTTCCATCCGTACCACCTCATATAAAATTTAATATGATATAACACATGCCGCTCAGGTTGCTACTCAACGTTACCGTATCCTTGCATGTACAAAAGTATCTTTATTCTAGCGTTGGCCCTAAAAAACGACGGAAGATACCATTCCGGTTGCTTCGGGAAAGTTCGATCAAGCAGAAGGAAATAGCCACCTGTAAAGCTCAGCCCATTACCACTCTAAAGGAATAAGGGTAGGGACTTTTGGAAGGTTCCGGATCTATGACAAATTTATTGATTTTCGATTTTTTGATCTAAAAGTTTACAAAATAAGCCAAACTTATTTATTATTTTAGCATCTCTAATTTAATGTTATGAAAAGCTCTGAGTTATCAACTCCGACAGTATTAAGATTCGGCATATAATTCGGAATACTAACAACCTCTCCAGTTTACGGATTTTTTCCCGGAGTTGAAAGTTTCATGAATAAGCAAAAAGCCATACTGATATTATTATTGCTCATTCCCCTCCTTCTTGTGCTGTGTATCTTCGGCCCTTTCTTATTAATGGGTTTTGTTGACAGTTCCTGGTACTATTCCGAGGACGTTGATATCGGGCCTCTTGATTACAATTTCGCACTCACGAAAGCGGAGAACGCCGGCTATGAAGTGGAAGGTTCCTGGCCCTGGCCCGGAAACTTTTCGGGCTTTGAGTCGGGAGATGTACCGGAGTTAAGGGAACGCTTCGGAGGTGCTGCTCTTGTGGAGAACATCAGGCTTAATTATAACGAGAACTCCGAGCTCATGATCTTCATCTGTGAAGAGGAGGCGGAAGAAGGACAAAAATCCGAAACTGAAGCCAGGACCGGAACCTGTGTAGCCCTCTCGAACTTCAGCCACTCCGACCCCGAGTCCCCCTTACAGCTATCGGAATTTCCGGATGACTTCTGGATGCTTGAAAAAATAAGGCTCCTCTTCGGAATAGATGAAAAAGCCTCGGAAAAGTATCTTGAAGCCCTGAAAAAAGCCTCACAAAACCAGACCTGGGACGCTGAAATATCGGTGAACGAATCTCCGGATTTCCCGGCTGTATATGCCTATCTCAAGGAAAACAGTGATGATTCCACTTACGGGTCCACTGTGAGTGTTTATACGTATCCCATGGCAGGCCTGGGTCCGGATGAAGTCTTTTTAAAGGACGGCAGGCGGCTGGGTTCAGTAAGTTATTTTGTCCCGGAGGCAAAGGTAGTGACTTATGATAAGGGGAACAGGTACATAGTTGAACTCGATGCCTCCGGAAAGGTAAGGCTCGAAATCGTAATGCCTCCAGGAAGCAGTGGGGAAACGATACCTGAAGATGAATACCGGGAGGTTTTCAGGGGAATGTTTGAAGAAATGGGGCTTTCTCCTGCAGCGGTGAACAGCTTTGAATTTTTCCACAGCTCTTCACGGTTGTGGTGAAACAGGCCAAAGCTTAAGCAATTTCTTTGCTCCCCGAATTGCGCCTCGGGATCACATGAAATCGGAGATTTTCTGGGAGTTGCTGTAATCGCAACATTACGCGGTCCTTTTCGCTTACTTCTCTCGCTCAAGAGGACTAGTTTTTGGGTTGGGGTAGTGAGCAGAGCTCAAGAGAACTACACAAAACAATCCTAAACCCGTAAAACCTTATTCGCTTTATTGGGTCGTTCTTTTCCCGCTCTACGCAGGAGAGCGGCTTGTCTCAAAAAGAAGAATTAAGATAAAAGAAGAACCAAAAAATAAGCACAAGAAATGATAACAGTATATAAAGACAATTGAAACAAACCAGAGCCTTGGAAAACAATAATTAAAAACGGCAAAAGTCTGAAAAGACTCAAAAGAAGCGGGATTAACGAGACCTGAAAAATACATTTTTCACATCCGTTTTATTGTTTTATTAATTATTTTAAACTTCTTCTTCTCATTCTGCTTTTTTTGAAGGGCCGCCAGACAAGCTGGCGGAGATTTTCGATATTATAGGAATTATAAATCGGTTTCAGGGAGTAAAGTGACTCAATTTTTATTGCTTTTACTTCTTTACTTCCATAGCTTTTTGCCGCTTTACGAACCCTGCCCCCATCTCAAAGGCTTTCTCACAGTCTTTTGGAAACACTTCTTTCCGTCTTTTTGCCTTTTCCTCGGGATCAAAACTGTCTGCCACATACTTTGAATGATCATCGAACTGGTATGTATCGGTGCTGTACAGTGATTCGGAATCTCCGAAGATTCTCTTAGAGGCTGTCTGAATATTCATTTTTCATTCGGGTAAAGTTACTATATTAGCCAGTCTTCTGCTCATTATATGGATCATAGCAGCATAAATGAAGGCTTGACTGGACTCTGTTAATCCTTCATAATCTTTGCTCAAACGCCGATAACGACCTAGCCATCCAAATGTACGCTCTACTATCCATCTACGAGGAAGTACTTGAAAACCTTTGACATCGTCGCTGCGCTTAACTATTTCCAGTACCCATCCACACATTACATTGACCCAATCAATCAGTTGACCAGCATAAGCAGCATCAGCCCAAATAAGCTGTAATCGAGAGAATGTTCCTTTAATTTGTTCCAGAACAAGTTTAGCTCCATCTCGATCCTGAATATTCGCTGCATGAACTACAACCATTAATAGTAGCCCTGTTGTATCCACCAGAATGTGGCGTTTTCGTCCTTTGACTTTCTTGCCAGCATCATAGCCGCGTACTCCAGGTGTTTCTGTGGTTTTGACTGATTGACTATCCAAAATCGCTGCACTCGGTTCTGGTTCTCTGCCATTTGAAATTCTCAGTTCAGTTCTTAGCGCAGCATTGATGCGCTCCCAAATTCCGTAAAGACGCCAAAGACGGAAATAGTGGTAGACAGTTTGCCATGGTGGAAATTCGTGTGGTAACATTCGCCAGGCACAACCAGAACGTAGCAAATAGAATATGCCATTCAATATTTCCCGATAGGGATGAACACGTTTTTTGCCTCGATTGGTTGGGGGATTTGGGATATGAGGCTTGATTAGATTCCATTCTCTATCAGATAAATCACTAGGATAAGGAAGTCTTTCAGTCTGTTCTGACATTGACGAACAATCTTGGTACAGGTATTATTTAATTTTAAGACAGCCTCTCAGGGATTCCGGAATAGGTCCACCAGTCGATCAGAACTGTCAGCTCATTAGAATAAAAAGATAAAATTAACAATTAGAACGTAGAACTTTCATAAAACCGTTGAATGAAATTCAAAAATCAGACGCCTTAAAAAGAGATCAAAACAAAAATATACCTTCTAAAAGAAGAAAACGGAATCAAAACATGAAAGAACTCCAGAACCAGCCTAAAGCAAAAACCCTGATCCTGACCCATGGAGACTCTGACGGGATATGTTCAGGGGCAATTGCAAAAAGTGCCTATCCGGACGCATATATCTACTTTACAAGTCCGGTCAGCCTTCTCGATACGTTAGATCTCATTGAGGACGTTGAGAATATTATAATCTGCGATATTGCAATCGAGGAAAGGCACTGCTCGGAACTCCTCTCAACACTTGAGGAACTTGCGGAAGAATGCAACCTCCACTACATAGATCACCATCCCCTTCCGGAAAGATGCAGAAAAGAAGACTGGTTTTATCACGATACGGGAGTATGTGCCTCAGAGCTCACCTACAGGGTCTTTGAAGAGCTCCTGAGCCCGGAAATGCGGAGGGTAGCAATCTACGGGGCTATAGGGGACTTCTGTGACAACACGCCCTGTGTAAAGAGCTGGGTAAGAGACTGGGACAAAAGAAGCCTCTATTTCCAGGCTGGAGCCCTGATCCAGGCAATACTCCAGAAAGGAAAAGAATACGAGTTTAAAAGAACCCTGATTGAACCCCTATCAAAGGACGTAATTCCTTCAAATATACCCGACCTGCTCGAGCTTGCCAGGGAAGCTGCAATTAATGAAGAGAAAACCCGGCTTTTTGTTAAAGAAAACGTGAAAGTCCTGAAAAACAGTGCGTATATTGTAAATACGAATAACTCTATTTCAAAGGCAGCGATCTATGCAGCCTCCTACGGCCAGAGAGAAGTGGGAATTGCAGCCGAGTACCGTGAGAGAAAAGGCGTGTATGATCTTAGCATACGTTCCCGCGGAAATGTGGATGTAAATCGTATCCTTCGCTCGGTTGCACCTAAGTTTGGAGGAAGCGGCGGCGGGCACCCTGTTGCAGCAGGAGCGCGCATCCCCGAAGATTCGCTGGAGGTTTTCCTCCGGGCTTTCGATGCCAGACTCGGGGAAGCAAGTGAGGTAAAATAAAATGGAAACCAGCAAGACTGCAGCTGAACACGGCGTAAATATTGAGATTATTTTTGTAGGGCGCTCAAATGTGGGCAAGTCCTCCCTTCTCAGGGAGATCTTCGGAGCAAAAGTAAGGGTTGGAAGACGCCCAGGCGTTACCCTGCGTCCCATACACGCCCAGGCGTCAGACCTTCTTATCACGGATATGCCGGGCTTCGGCTTCATGAGCGGAGTGAAAGACCGGAAACAGGATATTGTAAAAGACCAGACAGTACGCTATATCGAAAAGAATGCCGAAAGGATCAAACTCGGGGTCCTTGTAATAGACGGCCCGGCTTTCCCGGAAGTAGTCGACCGCTGGGATTCAAGGAACCAGATTCCTATCGACGTTGAAATGTTTGATTTCATGAGGGAACTCGGGATTGACACAATCGTTGCTACAAACAAGATGGACAAAGTAAAAGCAGACGAATATGACTATCTCCTTGACGAGGTTTCAGTTCGTCTCGGACTTGAGCCTCCATGGCAGAACTGGAAGCATATCATCGCTCCTATAAGTGCTAAAAAAGGAGATTTGAAAGCCTTAAAGGGACTTCTCCGGGATAGGCTGCACGAAATGAAAAGGGACGACCTGTTCAAGTATGTTTGATCCATCCTTAAACAGGCCACATTAATTTTTAACAGTATATTTTTAACAGTTCTGTTTTACCCGTTCTGTTTTAACTCAATTATTTTGCTTACTCTAACTAATCTTTCAAAATATAGTGGATATAAGCCTTTCAGAGCCTTTTCAGTTGCTGGCTATAGACGCGCCCGATCCGCTGGATTGTATCTGCTTCTTCGGGGTCTTTATCGTCCCGGATACGGATGAAGCGGGGAAAACGAAGTGCAAAGCCCGAGTCGTAGTTGGGGCTTTTCTGGATTTCCTCAAAGGCGATTTCCAGAACAACCTTTGGCCTTATGGCAAATACCCCTCCGGCTTCTCCGCTTTCCATTAGCCCTGAGAGCATCTCTGTAAGTTCTTTGAGCTGCTCATCGGAAAGACCCGTACCCACCTTGCCGACCTGCAGGAAGCGTAAAGTCTCGGGATCGTAGCAGGCAACTGAATACGAGCCTATCAGGTTTGCCCTACGCCCAAAGCCCCATTCTGCCCCCACGATTACAAGGTCAAGGGTTTCCATAAGGGATTTTTTCTTCAGCCAGTTTTTACCGCGCTTGCCGGGGGAATATAATGAGTTCGGATTTTTGACCATGACGCCTTCGTGCCCGGCTCTTAAGGCTTCCCTGTAGATTTTTTCCACAACCTCGAGGTCTCCGGTTATCACCTGCTCGTCCACGCAGATGGATTTTGAGTCCTCAACGGAGCTCTCCACGCAGGATTCAAGCGCTTTTCGCCGCTCAACAAGAGGGAGATCAATCAGGGTTCTGCCGTTCAGGTACATGATGTCAAAGAGGTTGAGCTGGATAGGAATTCCGAGCATTTTTTCTTCAACATCGTACTTGCGCCGGAAACGCTTAAGGATCTCCTGAAAGGCTTTAGGCCTCCCATTTTCATCTACTGCAACGGCTTCCCCATCAAGGATTGCGGACTCAGCCTTTACATGTTTCCGGACTATTTCGACAAGGTCAGGGAGGGAATTTGTGACGTTTTCAAGCTTTCGTGAAAAAAGAGTAACCGAATTACCACTCTTGTGGATCTGGACTCTTGCCCCGTCGAATTTCCACTCAATTGCAGCTTCCTTCATATCCCTGATATCGGCATCTATATCAGGGCTGATCTGCGAAAGCATCATCTTTATGGGACGGTTAATTTCGATCCCGAGACTTTCGAGGGCTTCTACCCCACCTTTCTTGGCAGTTGCAGCCACTATTCCGAGGTCGTTTGTGACCATAAAGGCATGTTCTGCTACATCTGCAGGGACGGAAAAGGCTTTTGCAATGGCATCCCTTACAACTCCTTCCCCTACTCCTATGCGGAGTTCCTCAAGTGCAAGCCTGGAGATGTATTTTGCTTCCCTCGGGGTTGATGAAGTAAATAGAAACTGAAGGTTTCTGACCTTAACGTCCTGTGAACCTTTGCCGGAAGCTTCGGATGCGGTCTTGAAACGCTGGTAAACCTCAGTTATTGAAAGCTCTGGCTGCTCTTCGAGGAAAGAAGAAAATGTCACCTGATTTTTTCTTTTTTCTTTAAGGATAAGAAGTGCGGTATCCCCGATGTCTCCAGTGGTCCGGATAAGAGATTCTATACTTTGTACAGACATACCTGAGGCTTTGGAAAGGGAAACATAAAGCAGGCTTGTGCCAATCCCGAGCTGCTCCCCACTCCAGGCAGGAAAAACCTCACTCATAATAAAGTGAGTTGCAAGAGGCAGCTCTTCGACGTCAACCTTTTTGAGAAGGTCAGCAACCTTATTTGTAGTTTCTATAGTGCTCGATATTTTTTCAATCGTCTGGCAGATTTCTGCAAATTCCCTGAAGCTTGTCATGGTCCACGCAGCTTTTTCGTTTTATGTTTTTTCAGATTCTGGTCTCTGAAGGCCGATATTTCCAGTACTTATCGATTTCCGTAAATTGCAACCAGGTCACTGAGAACTGCGCTTGCTGTTTCGATCGGACCTGCGCCTTTGCCTGTAACCGTAATTTCTCCTGCAAGCTCAGTGTCTATAGAAGCCACATTAAGGGTGCCTTTTACAGCGAGTGGATGGTTGATAGGCACAAGCCTGGGAGCAACATGTATTCTTTCCCTGCTGACCTCTCCTATAAGCTTTATCACATGCCCTCTTTCATAAGCCATTTCCAGGGCCTCAGGCGTGATCTTCGTGATTCCTGTAACCTCAACGTCCCTGTATGTCGCATCAAGCCCGAAAATTGAATTGGCAAGAATTACCAGTTTGCAGGCCGTATCAATTCCTTCAACGTCATATGTCGGATCGGTTTCGGCAATTCCGAGTTCCATGGACTCGGCAAGAATATCTTTATAACTTGCCCTTTCCTCGAGCATTCTGGTGAGGATATAGTTACAGGTCCCGTTAAGAATTCCTTTGATGCTTCGGAGTTTATTTCCAGCAAGGACTTCATTTGCCAGGTTAATAATGGGCATGGAGCCGCCGACTGTAGCTTCGAACCTGAAGTTTGATCCGGCTGCTTTCGCAGCTTCCATCAGTTCTCTGTACTTCAGGGTAAGAGGTCCTTTATTGGAGGTAATAACATCTTTGCCGGTCTCGAAAGCTGCAATCATGTTCTGAAGACCTGCTCCTCCAGTGACAATATTTGTAGGAGTGGTTTCGATTACCAGCTCATGGTCTACGGACCTTATAACCTCAACACCTGTGAGCTTATCTATGGCAACCGTGCCCCCTGTCCTCTTGCGGGAAAGGCAGTCTGCCAGATCCACTCCGTCGGGGTTAACAGTAGCCCCTTTAGAATCCACAACCGCAACCACCAGAACTTCCAGCCCGATACTTTCCAGATACTCTTTTTTCATAAGGAGTACCTCGGCTACACCCTGTCCAATTGCACCAAATCCTAGAATAGAGCAGCGCACTGTTTTCATGTTTTCAAATCTCCTATGTTTTTTCAGGCATGGATGTCTATTGGAAGAACCATAAGCAGGTCTTTTCTTACCGAGACTTTTTTAAGGATGTCAAGCGCCTTTTGCAGATCCTCTTTACCCACAGCATCGATTCTGATCAGAGCTGAAGAAAGCAGATTAATACCCGGCATGGATAGCGAGATGTCAACTACCTCCGCAAACCCGGTCTTGTCAATTTCATCAATCGTGTCCTGGATCCCTGTATGGACCACGTGCCCTATAAGGACTACATTTATGCTCTCTCTGAAACGGTGTTCTCCAACCCTTACAACTTTTATCCCGTTTTCCTCAAGCTTTGCTTTTATTGCTCCGATGTTCTCAGGCTTTATCTCAAGTACAAGCTGTACAGGAACTGTTTTTCTGGGGGTCCGCTTCTGATGGTGGTGTAAAACAGTTATCAGGTTAGCCTTAAATTCCGAAAGAGGCTGGAGGGCTAAAAGCATCTGCCCGGGCACATCTTTTAATTCAATGTCCATGGAAACTCGCATACTGTCCCTCATGCAATTTATAATAATTAGATATGAAGTTTAAGTAATAATATATTAATTTAATAAATGTATCAATTTAATAAATATCAAATTAATAAATGTATTAAATTTAATATCCAGTAATCTTATTCAGTCAGCTCACTGTCAAGGTTATAATAATATATCAGCATATGGACACCGGCTCAAATTATACTGTTTAAAGCTGATTTCATAACTTATTGATAACCTATCTGCTGGCGAATTAGATATTATAAATTTAATTTATGTGTTATGATTTTATAATTCGTTACTTCTATTCTGTAATTCATTATTCTGACCCTTAAGATCTTTATTCTGACCCTTAAGATCTTTATTCTGACCCTTAAGATCTTTATTCTGACCCTTAAGATCTTTATTCTGATCCTTAAGATCTTTATCCTGACACTAAATTTCCGTCAGCCTTAATCTTTGAGAGATATTTGCCCTGATTTTTACCATGATAATACAGTTTACATTTAATGGCATTCCATTGAATGTAGAAGGTAATCATGTATAAATAAGCAAAAAGGGTATCAAGGAATATCATGTGCCAGATCTTTCAAACTTTTATTAATATTTCCTGCTGCTTAGTAGATGAATTCAGTTATATAGTTTGCTATTTACGGGGTTTGCTATTGACGGTTTTTCAAAAGATGTGAAGAAAAGAGTCATTTTCTTATAAAGTACCGTTTCCTCCTGACTCCTTCTTGCTCTGGGACCCCTGCTTGATAACCTCTCCATCAGGAATTCGGATAATGTTTCCTCTGCCCCTTTTGAACTTTTCAACCAATCCGCGTTCTTCAAGATCCGAAAGCATAAGGCTTACTTTAGATTCCGAATACGGAGATTTTTTACGAAGTTCTCTCTGAGTAATTCGGTTTCCATTAGCTCGAATCAGACTCATAATCTCTTTCAGGTCATCAGGGAGAGTTGCTTCAGGGATTTCCAGATCACCGGGACTAAACGAATCAAATTCCTCTTCCGAGGGATTAATAGATACCTTTGAATCTTCTGCCAGCTTTACATTTTGCTGCACGGGCATCTCTGTCTCAGATGTGTTCCCAGTCCATTCTTCAACGTTAAGAGATGAAGGAAGCTCTTGATCGGGTTCTGAAACTTCAATAGAACCTGCTTTATTGGATTTGGCATGTTCCGAGGTCTCTACCTCTATTGTTAAATTTACAGGTTCTGATGCATTGAGTTCTGATGCATTGAGTTCTGATGCATTGAGTTCTGATGCATTTAGACTTCCCTTTTTCCCCGGGGAACCTGCTGTCTTTTCAGGAGGGTTTCTTTTTTCCTTTTTCACGAAATAACCAGCCAGTAGCAGGATACAGATTGCAAGTAAAGCAAAAGTTAAAACCGTATTTTGTGAGCTAACCTTATTTTGCGAACTTGCCTGAGATTGGGGCTCTGCCTCCTCAAAATCCAGGTCAACATTTTCGAAGTCCCCCTGGTCAAGAAGATCTTCCTGATAAGTAGGGAAAAGTAGAAGGTCATGAACGAATTCCCCTTCGTCGGAAACTATAACTTCTTCTTCAGCCGTATAAACTATAGTATCCTCTTCAAAATAATTGGCTGTTATCAAGTAGGTTCCTGGAGTAAGGTTAAAAGAGTATTCAGCATCCGTTGCAACAAAGGACTGCTCCGGAGTAGAGTTGATCTCAACTATTGAGTTTTCGAGGGGTTTGAAGCTGTACCACTCATACACGGTCCCGTGAATAGTCGCCGCAAGTGCGTTCCCCTGAAAACACATTAGGAAAATGAATACGCAGGCGATTTTGCAGAGCTTTCTAAAATTCACGAAGCTTTAAATGGGTTTTTAGCATAAATCTTTTACTTTTCCTTGTAAGAAGTTAAAACGTACTGAAGGCAAATTAAAGTTTTATCAAGAAAATAAAGATCCTATCAAGCTTGGAAGCCCATTTATTGTTATTAATCAGTCTTATTCCGAAAAGTATGCTTATATCTCCCTATCTAAATATGACAGTATCTTAACTTGCCAAAGGAGGCAGTCAGATGAAAAAATCAAGAATTGTTCGATATCTGGCTTATATTACATTTATATTAATATTATTCTGTGTACTGCCTGAAGGATCACTTGCTACTAAGGACTCGTCAGAGCATGGAAGTGGGATCCAGTATGCAGGCGAGAGTGCTACAGGTTCAGAAACAGGTCCAGAAAATAACGAAAAAGATAGTATAGAGGATGCTAAAGGCAATACAGGTCCAGAAAATAACGAAAAAGATAGTATAGAGGATGCCAATGGCAATACAGGTTCAGAAAATAACGAAAAAGATAGTATAGAGGATGCTAACGGCGCTGAGAATTCCGATCCTGAAAATATGCAGGATCAAGACAGAGTCAGAACACAGGATCAAGATAAGATTTCTGCGTATAAACTTGAAAGAAAACAGCTACATGAAGAGCTCCAGCTACAGAAGAACGAATACCGGGAAGCAAAAGGGGACTTCCTTAAGGTAAGAAATCAAATTCGAGCAGGAAAACTTGATCCCAATTCTGAAGAAGCTGTAAATGCCACAGGACTCTACCTTAACTCAAGTATTAGTTATATGATAGTCCACCTGGAAAACGTAAAAACCAACATGCAGCACTCAAATGGCAATGGAATAGAAGAAAGAATCGTTGCCATAGATGAAACTATAAAACTGCTTGAGGCTGAAAAGGCCGAAGTTGCAACTGCTTCCAGCCAGCAAGAATTTGTAGTTACGGTCAGGTCCGTGCGTGGAATATGGAATAATGCGCAGAAGACCAGCCTGGCAGGCGCAGGACAGACTGTTAGCCATAAAATAGGGGAATTCCTTGACAAATCCGGAAATCTCTCTAAAAAACTTGAGATTGAAATTGAGAGCCTGAACGAGACTGGTGTTAAAACAGCGGACCTTGAGACAAGGCTTACCAGTTATAATTTATATCTAAAAGCTGCTCAGGATAAAAAAGAAGCTGCAGATTCTATTTATGAAGATGAGAACGCTACCCGGGAAAACCTGGAAGTGGCAAACAATTATCTGCGTGAATCTCTTAATAATGTTAATAAGGCAAACCAGATACTCAGAGTAATTTTCGACGAACTGAAAGAATATAACTTTGAAGAAGTTAACAATATTAGAGTAGATAACAATATTGGAAACCAAACTTAATAATACCACAAGTATAAACAATACTAATAAGAATTTATCTGTATAAGCGGCACTCCTGTAAACGGGACAAAGCCTCTCCGAAAGGAGAATAAACATTGGCTCAGGGAACAGAACCGAAAACTTCTCAGAGGATAGATTGGAGAATTAAGGAGGCAGAAAATGGTCAAATTCGCTCACCTGCTTGTACTGTCAGCTTTAATTGTCTGGCTTGCAGGATCCGGTTGCGTCGGAAACGATGCAACTGTAGTGGAGGAAACAGCCCCGAATGTTGCCGAGGCAGGGAATGGGATATCAGAAGATTCGGAAATGGGACTTTCCCAGGCTGAGATACAGGAACTTGACTCTGATATGGCCGAACTCGAGAACCTGCTAGAAAATGCAAGCCTTGAGGAAGAAATAGTAATTGAAGAACTTTAAGTCTAAAGTGAAGAAACGTGAAAGTAGCTGAAAACGGTGAGATGGAAGAAAACAGAATAATAAATGAAAATAGAATAAGAAGTAAAATAAGAGTAAGTTCGATTGAAAGATGGCCCTCACCTGAAAAATATCTTTTCTTACTCTCGTTTTCTCAAAATCGTCTTTTCAAGGATTAATATCATTGATCCCGTTTTTTCATTCAGTTTTTTTCATTCAGTTTTTTCATTCAGTTTTTTCATTCAGTTTCTTTCATTCAGTTTTTCTTTGTAAGTTTCATCCGGTTTCACTCATCTTTTGCTCGATCCTTTTGCTTAGCTCACGATCATCTTACTTTAATTTTTCAGGCTTATCTGACATAACCGGCCTGACAACTTTATAATTTATATGATAAATGTGAGGGACGAACTTATACTGCATGAATATTCGATTTAGTGCATGATGCCGTAAATTTATTTTCCAAACGAAAGAAAAAAAGACAAAACAGACAATCTTAATTAAATTTTTTACTTATAACCAATGAGAAAAGTTGAATTAAATATAAAAACTTTACGTCGATTTTGTATAAATTAGAAGATATAAAGGGTTTTAAAGCATTATTAAGCAAATATAGAACTTATAAAGCTTTAGATTTTATAATTGCCAATTAATGATCTCTTTTACGAAAAGTATACTTATATATTCCCCCCTCCAAATAAGGTAACAATTGAATAATTTAAATGGAGGAAGTCATATGGGCAAATTTGGGAAAGTAATACGCTATGCATCTTGTCTAACTGTCATACTTATTGTATTTAGTATCCTATCGACAGCGGCTCTTGCCGGGAATGGAGCTGGGGCAAGTAATGATGCTAAGAATGAAAAGACACTTGAAACTCTCCAGAAACAGGAATTGATCAAGGAAAAAATTCCGGCCAGAAATCAAACCGAGAATAGGACTCTGGAACGATACCAACTGCGAGAAGAAGCTCAGGAAAGGACACAGTTAAAAGAACAGCTCAAGGTCCATAAAAATAACTATCAAAGCTCAAAGAAAAATTTCCTTGCGATCCGAAAACAGCTCAGGTCAGGAAACTACAATAAAGAAGAACTGGAAATCACAAGGGAATATCTGAACTCGAGCATTGATTATATGATAGCTCATCTTGAAAAAGTGCAGTATAACCTTAAGCAGTCAAACGGTGACGACACAGAAGCCAGAATTGATGCTATTGAAGACAGGATAAGCCAGCTGGAAGACGAAAAGAAGGATATTGGAAAAGCCGAAGACCTTGAAGACTTTGCAAATGCAACCGAATCGGTACGCGGCGTCTGGAACAATGTTAGAAATCGGACCGCAGTGGAAACCGGGCAGACTGCCTGCGAGAGTCTGGATAAATTTGTAAACAAATCCGAAGCAGTTTCTCTAAAACTTGAAAATGAAATCGAAAGCCTGAACAAAACCGGTGTTAATACAACTGAACTTGAGGCAAAGCTTGCCAATTACAATGCCCTGATGGACTCAGCCAGGGAAAATAATGAGGCAGCAAAAAAGATCTACAATAAAGAAAACGCCACTCAGGAAGAACTGCAAAAAGCAGACAATTATCAGCAAAGTGCTCTCAAGGAGATAAAAGAGGCAAACCAGATCCTGAAAGAAATCTTCAGTGAGCTGGAGCCGCATAGAAGTGAAGTGAGAAACAGAATCAGAACCCGAAATTCCGTGGGAACTGAATTTACTGATACAGAGACCTCTGGAGAAACCAATAGTAGCTCAGGGAACGAATCCGAAAATTCCTCTGAGGACGGACTGGAGAATTAAGGGGGCAAAAAATGGTAAAATTCATACATGTGCTTATGCTTTCAATTTTAATTTTCTGGCTTGCAGGGTCCGGTTGCATCGGAAACGATACATCTAAAGCTGAAGAAGCAGGTATAGCCCCAAATATTCCCGGAGCAGAAGAAAATACTTCAGCTGAACAGGAACTTACCGAAGCAGAAATTCAGGAATTTGAAGAAAACATTACAGAACTTGAGAATCTGCTCGAAAATTCAAGCCTTGAGGACGAAATAGATATTGAAGATCTGTAAGAATAAAAGAGCTGTAAGAATAAAAGAGCTGTAAGAATAAAAGAGCTGTAAGAATAATTCCTCCTGCAAAACAGAACCAGCAAGATAAAGCAGGAAAAAATACAGCCAATATTAACCAGAAAAAGATGATCTCATTTGAAGAACATCTTTTCTTTATTTTTCATTTTCTGGACTTCGTCCTCCAGAATCTCTAACCTTGATTCTAGCTCACGCATATCTTTTTTGGTAAAGAAATCTGCCTTTGAGGTAGCATCCTGAATCTTTTCAGATATTTTCTTTTCGAGGTCAACCCTCTGTTTCCTGCTTTCTTCAACCAGGTCCTGAACAACTTTTTTGCCTTCTTCCTTGCTGATATCTCCTGTGTCAACCAGGTCTTTTACAAGCTCATTTACTTTTTCTTCGGTCATTGCCCACAGGCCAGCCCCTATGAGGCCAAGTTTTCTAACAGATTCTTTCATGTATAACACTCACCCTGGATTATTAATCTGAAAATAATTAATTTGAAATGATGTATGATGTATTAAAAACTGATAATATATTAAAGGTGATGATGTGTTAAAGATACTATTGTAAAAAGAGTGCCCTTATGTAAAAAGGGAAAAGCTGTCGGTTTTGATTTGAGGCCGGTGAGAGCCCGGTACCCGAAAAACTAAAACAATCCAAGGTTGTTTAGTTCTCAGAAGCAGCCTTAAACATCATTCTGGTAACAAATCAACATCATTCAATAAATTTGGCAGATCCATAGCCCCATCAAGATGAGGAACAATAAATGAAATTGCCTGTGGCCTCATGTCTTTGTCTTTAAGGCTGGAAGCTAACGACTGCCGAATTGTATCTTTTTGTAGAGGTTTAGTTCCCACCAAAACTATTCAAAAATTTAATTTGTGCTCAAAAGAAGACACGACATTCAAAGCAAAAACAACATTCACAGAAGGTAAACAAGTATTCAATATATATATTATAATATCCTTTTTATTAAAAAAGTTATATAAATGTTGATGTCTGGACCACATGTTCAGACCTCTAAACGAATGGGGAATAATATCATGGGAAATTGTGTCCTTCACACTCGGTGAAGTTGAAGAGGTTCCAGCGCAGTGACACAGCCTACTACTGGCGTGTCAAGATTAATTTGAGGGATAAATGTAGGGACGAACCCTTGTAGTTGCCCAATTTGGGTAGGCACAAGACCTGCCTCTACCTATCAAATCACCGTTGATGAGACACTACCAGCTTTTGGGAGACAGATCATGAACGAAGAAGTACGTCCCTTGAATGACCTGCGGCTCAAGACGCCACGTGCTGCGGCCGTTGCCGGTATCCTCTTTGCCGTGCTGAACATCACCGCCAATGTGCTCATCCGGCTCTCTATCCCACCCGATCCGGCCAACGGCGACTTCTGGCTGGAGGAGCGGGCAAAGACCGTAGCCCTGGGCCTGAGTCTGGTGCCCATCTCCGGGATCGCCTTCCTGTGGTTCATCGGTGTGGTGCGCGACCGCATGGGACAGTTGGAAGACCGTTTCTTTTCGAGCGTGTTCTTTGGCAGCGGTCTGCTTTACCTGGCCATGACCTTTGTCTCGGCGGCGTTGGCCGGCGGGCTCCTGACCAGCTATACCCTCGAACCAGACTTGCTGATTACCAGCGGCATATACACCTTTAGTCGGGAGGTGATATTTAACATCACCAATGTCTATGCCATTCGCATGGCAGGCGTATTCATGATCTCGTTGGGCACCATCTCGGTGCGCACCCGCATCATGCCGCGCTGGCTGTCCTTTTTAACCTATTCGCTGGCACTCGTCTTGCTGGTGAGCATCGGCCTCAATTTATGGGTGACGCTGATCTTTCCGGCCTGGGTACTGGTCGTCAGCCTCTACATCCTGGCTTTGAATCTGCACATCAAAGACGCGGGCGCAGAGGACACATAACGTCTTATTTTTCTGACCCACCAATATACGGAACAAGCGAAAAAAGCGCCTGAGCCCTCCGAGACTCGGATTTAATCCTGGTTGCCATCTCAAGGGCTTTTTCAAAAAGTTCTTTTTTCCTTGTTTCATCCAGATGCAGAATAATAAATGAAAGCGCCTGGGGCCTCATGTCTTTATCTTTGAGATTGGAAGCCAACTCAAGGGCTTCTTCTATGATTTCCTCTTTTCTTTGCCCTTTCAGGTGTGGGATCAGCAAAGAAAGAGCCTGTACTCTCAGAAATTCGGATTGAATCCCGGCTGCCATTTCAAGGGCTTTTTCCATAAGTTCCTCATTTCCGGAGCCTTCAAGGTGCGGAACAAGCGAGGAAAGGATCTGGAATTTTGCATCCCCATATTGAATGTGGGGAGAGAAGTCAAGGATATCTTCAATAATTTCTTCTTTTCCCTGCCTCTTCAGGTGAGGGACAAGTGAAGAAAGGACCCTGGCTCTTTCGTCTTCATCCTGAATATTGGAAGTAGAGTAAAGGGTTTTTTCAATGAGTTTTACCTTGTCTGGCCCCTTCAGATACGGAACAATCAAGGAAAGGGCCTGGGACCTTAAATCTCCATATTGAATCTTAGAGGCAAAGTCAAGGGCTTTTTCCATAGTTTCTTCTTTTCCCTGCCCGGCTTCTAACTGCTCTAAATCATGAGCAGTACTGACAGTATTGTTTTTTGCGGTGAATTCTTCAAGCAGCTTATTAAATTCTTCAAGCACTCTGGTTTTCTCACTTGAATTTTGTATTATAAGCTGGACCGAACCATCTTCAGCCCTCGTCCTCTGTTCGAGAAGCATTCTCTGTATAATCTCATCTTCCATAAAAGAGGAAATTTCTTTAGCTAAATCCGGGTCCTTTTCAAACGAGTTCATAATTGCCCGAATTAAAACCTGCTTTACCTCCGGGTCGGAGGGTGCAATAACCAGATCTCCTGCGGCTTCCTTCAAATCCGGCCTGTCTCTCGAAAACAGTTTTTCCCACAACTTTTTCTTAACCGCCCAGACCTCAGGCCCTGCTTTTTTGCGAGCTTCTTCAGCCGCTTTTTTAGACCCGATGACCAGATAAGGGATTACAGGTTCGATAAGATCTGTTACTGTTTCTGCCAGTTGCCCGAGAATTACATCCTGTTGCCGCATTATTTCATCCTTCATTTCCAAAATGTTATGTTCTTCTCTGTTTGCTTAGTTCCAGAATAAAGTGATATCAGTAAATTTAATGTGTGTACTGGAATAAATATAATAACAGATAAATACTTCGTTGGAAGCTTTAGAAAGCTCAGTATGATCTGTCTATAGTCTATAAAATTACAATAGTATATAATTACAGACCGTTGGTACACTTTCCAGTGTATTCAGAGGCGATTGAGTATTCCTCTATTCAAAAAACAATCTGTATTATTCAAAAAAGCCAACTTCTGCTTTTAGGATCTTATATCTTGCCATTTTAAGGATAATCTGCATTCTTTTGACAATATTTAAATATGTTATTATACACGGCCTCAAGATATTATAATACATGACCCGAAGGAGATTTGTGTTTGTAGTATTTACTTTAACGTTGCTGTGTACAGGCTGCGTTGAAGATACGGCTGTAATTCCGGAAAATACGATAAATGCGGGCTCGGTTAAAGATTATGACATCGCTGCCGCAAACAATGCTTTTGCTTTTGACATGTACTCGCAACTGGCACAGCTGGAAGCCGGAGATAAAAAGAACGTCTTCTTTTCGCCGTACAGCATATCGGCTGCCATGGCGATCTGTTATGAGGGAGCTGAAAACACTACGAAGGAACAAATCTCAAACGCATTTTATTTCCCCGCCAATAAAACAGTTTTGAAAGTTCGTTTGGAGAGAATAAACGACAAGATAAATTCCGATGCCGGCGATTACGAGCTTCAAACTGCAAATGCGCTCTGGGTGCAGGAAAGATATCCCGTAAAAGATGCGTATATTTTCAACGTGAAAAAATACTATGACGGAGAAGTGACAACTCTCGATTTTGTGAGAAAACCGGATGACTCAAGGAATATTATAAATAAATGGGTCGAAGCCAGGACCAAGGACAAAATAAAAGACCTGGTCCCGGAAAATTCAATTACAGCTGATACTCGAGTAATAATTACAAATGCAATTTACTTTAACGGAAAATGGGTATATGAATTTGATAAGGAGCTGACGGACAAAAAACCGTTTTATCCGACAGGAGGGAAAGAAGTCTCTGTGGACATGATGTACATGTGTAATAATTTTAAATATGGCGAAAACTCAAAGGCGAAAATTATAGAATTGCCTTATAAAGGTAATGATTTATCCATGTACATCGTGCTTCCGAAAGGCAACAATATTGAAAAGTTTGAAACGGAATTCACACTGAACGATTACATTAAACTTAAAAATGACATGGAATTCGTGGAGGAAGTGGAGACTACGATTCCAAAATTTAAGTTTGAGACTAAAACAGAGCTTTCCGAATCCCTAATCGAAATGGGCGTTGTGGATGCCTTTGGGCAGGCGAACTTTTCAGGAATAAGTAACAGTCCATTATCAATATCCAGAGTAATTCATCAAGCATTTATAGATGTGCAGGAAGAAGGCACGGAAGCTGCCGCAGCAACAATGGAGGAAATGGATATGGGCGTGAGCATCTCCTGGGACTCAAAACCAAAGGAATTCAAAGCCGACCATCCATTCATGTTCTTCATAGAGGATAAGAGGACAAATTGCATCCTTTTCATGGGAAAAGTTGAATACCCTGAGTATGAGGAAACTAAAGAGTTTTAAAGTGGCAGCGAAAAAGGAAACGTCGGGGGTTTTATTTGCTTGTGACCGCGCCCCAAACTCCCGAGGTATTGGACTCGTACCCCTGGAGCCAATCGGCATATCACCTGTCTCAAATTGTCTAAAGCAACAGTATGGAGCAAAAACAAACTTGAAACTAAATAAGAAAGAGCTGAAAGAAGCTAAGAATAGAAGCTAAAAATAGTTACTGCCAGGACATCTTATCGAGTATCCTGATTAAGTTACTTGCCTCATCAAAGGATAATTCAGGCCAGCTTTTTTTGTATTCATCGCAATACTGACTAATTTTTTTATGTCTTTCCATATACCGAAGAGACTTTATTACTATATTTTTTTGCCTAAAAGTTATCGCTGAATCCGTAAACTCCATAAAATACTCCTTATATCATGCATTCATTTTTCAATATGCTGTACTGCAATCAATCAAAAATCCGGAAATATTAGAAAAGTTATACTCTTTGATTGCCATTTATATATATAGCTCACACTATATATACATACCTCACGAGGATATATTTATTAGACATAAATGTTAAAATATCATATATAGTCCGGTGTCTTTATAAGAAACAAACCTGCTAAACTCAAATATAGCAAATCGGAAGGGATTAGAGCAGCAGTTGGTGGAAATTTTTGAGTGACCAGCCAGGTATACATGATAAGACTTTCAGTCAGGTTTCGGATGAGAGGATAAAGGCTGCAAGAAAGCTTGGAGCCCTTTTTGAGGTTTTTCCAGAGCGGAAGCAGGCATTCGAAGACCTTTTAAGGCTTTGCTCTGACAGAGACAATGAGGTAAGGGAAGAGGCTGTAAATTCCCTTCAGACTGTTTTTCCTAATGTACCGGACAGGGAACTTGTCTGGGAGAGGTTTGTAAACCTTACGGCTTATCCGTCAGAGGGAGTGATGAGAAAGGCAGTAAATGCTCTGATTGCTGTTTTTCCACTTATGCATGATAAAGACCGGGCATGGAAAGATCTGGTCGGACTGGTAAATTCAAAATCAAGTATGGAAGACGTTAGCAGGGGAATCGTCCGCCTGCTTCCTGACGTGGTCCGTGAGATCCCGAATAAGGGGCAGGCCTGGGAAGACCTGCTTGAGATGACTTTTTCAGATGACTCTTATGTGCGGGAAAAAGCGGCTTCTTTTTTAAACATTGTTTTTCATGAAATGCCGGGTGGAAGGAAAAATGACGCCTGGGAAGAATTACTGAAACTGGCAGGCGAATCCGGGGATTCAAAGGTAAGAGAATTGGCTGCAAGGTCTATTGGGGAGGTTTTTCCATCTTTGCCTGATGAAAAGAAAGATGAGGCCTGGGAAGAGATGCTGGAACTGGCAGGAAAATCCGTGGATCAGACCGTGCAAAAGGAAATGTTGCTTGCTCCGCCTTCTGTCTATCCTTCTGTGCCGGATAAAAAAAGGGCATGGGAAGACATTTTCAGGCTTACGGAAAATGAGAGTGGGCCTGTAAGAAAGCAGGCAGTAGATACCCTTGTGGCTATATTTCCTTATATGCCCGACAGAACCAGGGTATGGGCTGATTTCCTGAGGCTCACCAGGGCAAGGGACGGGTACGTAAGGGATACTGCTGCAGATGCGCTTTCAGCTGTATTCCCGGGCCTGGACGACAAAGATCTCGTCTGGAAGAAACTTATTGAACTCACAGGGGATGAGGACGAATATGTCCGGAGAACCGCAGCTGATACTCTCAGTAAGGTTTTTCCACACGTGTCCGACAAAAATCAGGCATATTCGGACCTTGTGCATCTGGCTGAAAAGAAGGATAGTTATGTGCTCAGGAGAGTCGTAAATACTCTTGCTTCTGTCTGCCCTCAATTCTGTAATGGGTATGAGATAAATGAAGTGGAAACGGAAACAGGAAAAAATAAAGAGAAAGAAGAATGGAGGGAAAAGAGAGAAAACTGGGTAAAAATGGCAGGAAAGTGGGAGGGAGAAGAGAAAAGTAAACCTGCAGGTTTTTACGAGCTGGCATCAGAAACAGAAAATAGAAAACCTGCTTTTGACCTCCTGAAGCTGACTGGTGACAGGGACAGCTATGTACGAAAAGACGCAGCTGAGTCCTTTGCCAGGGCATACCCTCACCTGCCGGATAAGAAAGAAGTCATAGGAGAGCTGCTAAGCCTGATACAGGACCCGGACCCGCAGATGCGGAGAGGCGCAATCGAGTCTCTACTCACTCTTTATTCTCGAAAGGAAGGCAAGACGCAGGATATCTGGAGTGAACTTCTTAAAATATCAGGGGATGGAGACACAGGAGTCAGAAAGGGCACTGCGGGGCTGCTTTCCCATGTATTCCCAGCGGTTGAGGAAAAATCCGGAGTTTTTTATGACCTTGTCAAACTCACTGAAAGCCAGGATGCCCGGGTCCGGAAAAGAGCGGCAGAGCTTCTTGCCGTTGCATTTACATATTCCGAGAATAAACAGAGGGCATGGAACGATCTGTTGAGGCTTACATCCGTTGAGGATAGGGAAGTCAGGAAAGGGGCGGTACTTGCTCTTGCATCCGGATATACAGATATTCAGGACAAAGGAAAAGCCTGGAGTGACCTTATCAGGCTTTCAACTCATAGCGACAGTTTTGTGCAGCGGGCTGCAACACGAGCTCTTGGCCCTGCCTTTTTCTATGTGCCTGATAAAACACGGGCATGGAGAGACCTGCAGGTTCTGATCGATAACCCTTATATTTATGTCCGCAGGTACGCACTCCGCTCCCTTGGAAGAGCTTCCCTCTGGAGAGCCCTCAGGGCGGAAAATGAGGCCACTTATCTTTTCGGACTTAAGGAAGCTGTCAAATACTTTAAAGAAGCATTTGGAACTTCTGTTGACACCGCCATCCCTGAGTTCTACTCTCCATTTTACGAGACTTTCCTGCAAATACTTTTCAGCGACAGTCCGGAGAGGGGTGCAAGGCTCGGAAGTGAGATATACCTCTCAAAGCTAGCCCATGAGATCAGGGATCTGGAAGAAAATCAGAGGCTTCTGGAAATTCTGGGAGAGTTCACAGGGCTTCTTAGAGCAGCAGGAACTCTGACTCCCGGAGATCTGCCTGCTCAGAAAAAACTGCTTGAGACCTGTGTTGCAGCTTTTGATAGGGTTTCAGGTCTTCTGGAGGCTATGGAAGAAGACGTTATTCTTGCACAGAAAACTGTGAAAAAAGAGTATCCCAGGATTGGAAAGGTAGTTCTGGAACAGAAGTTAAAAGAGACACTTTCCGGAATCCGGTACAGAGCAAGGACAGCCTGCCTGAAGGCAAAGGGTACTCCCACGGAAAAAATCGTGTGCACTGTAAGCCAGAAGGTCAGGGAGTGGATTTTCCAGGACCTTGAAAAAGACAAAAAAGAACTGGACAGGCAACTTGATTCTCTGCTCAATTTCCTCAGAGCCCAGATCCCCAATGTTCCTGAAAACCTGTACATTTTTGAAAAACTTGAAGATATCAGGCAGGAACAGGACATGCTGGAACGCTACAGGCGCGTTGGCAGATTCATAGGCCTGATCCCCGGAGTCAGGATGCCAAAAGTTTCAGGCAAATAAGGGCCCTTTACCTGTAATTTATATCCAATCTTGCCAATCTCGTTATTATGTACGAAGCAGGCATTGAAATGACAGACGAGGACTTTGAATTTGCAAAGTCTCCTCTATCAAAAAAATTCATTCGCCTCGTATTTGAAAAGTATCAGCTGGACTACATCGCTTATTTCGGGGAAAATATGTTCTATGTCTCAGGGCAAAACTCCCAGCCTCTGACTCCATTATATCCCAATACCGGATACCCTGAAGATATTGAACTGGTTTTAGATTTCATGGCGTGTGAGAGAATCCGCAGGATAAAATACGAAGATGGAATAATTTTCAGGTCTTCAGTTCCGGAACTATCTGATTCGGGAAAAATAGCTAAAAATAAATGTGAAAAATATTGATATGAAAAAGGGGCTCAGACATATCTGTATTTGATACAGAAACCCAATTATTTTTTTTATTTTGTTCGGGTTATTTATAGTTTTATTGCAATAATTTACATCACAAAGTTTCTCTTAATCGTTAGGAGGGGTATTGAATGATACATCTATGGGAGTATGATTCTCGCAGGATTCATGGTGTGCATATGCCACAACTGATGAGCGACCTTGAAAAAATTGGAAATGAGGGCTGGGAACTGATTCTAATTAAGGAAGATATTGATGATGAAGGAACAGTAACTGCAATTTTCAAACGGAAGAAGGCAGAAACCATATCTCTGTAACCAAATATTCTCAAAAACTCTTTAAATATTTTTTATTTTTTTATTTTAATAATACTTTTTTCCTACTATTTATTAAACGAATTTGATCCTCTCAAACATATTTGATCCTCTCAAACATATTTGATCCTCTCAAACATATTTGATCCTCTCAAACTATTTGATCCTCTCAAACATTAATACTTTAATGCTTTCAAGAAAACAAATTTAATGCTTTCAAAGAGAGAAGTTTATTTATATTGATAGTAAGTTATTTATCTACTTTCCCAGTATTTAATTATATGAAAAATTATGACCCTGTTAAGGCTATCTATGCAGTTATAATCACACTGGTTTCTTTATATGCCTTATATATAACATCAGCTTTTTTTTATGTTATTGTTCTCAGTGCTCTTTTTGCTTACGTTATTCATCCTGTGTACTTTTTGTGTCTCAGATTCATTAAGCGCAAGCAGACTTGCGCCCTGATCCCGCTTGGCGCAATCTTTCTTCTTACAATATCCTCCAGTGTTATGATAGTGAAGGCTTTAATGAATGAGATTTCAAAAATTTTAGAAATTCCCAATACCCTTAACGGGTTTGCAAATATGGATCTCAGGCGGATAGT
The DNA here is from genome assembly GCF_000979385.1 of Methanosarcina sp. 2.H.A.1B.4. Taxonomy (NCBI): domain Archaea; kingdom Methanobacteriati; phylum Methanobacteriota; class Methanomicrobia; order Methanosarcinales; family Methanosarcinaceae; genus Methanosarcina; species Methanosarcina sp. 2.H.A.1B.4. The sequence goes on along the minus strand of NZ_JJOV01000044.1, from coordinate 21,256 downwards.
CGGGCTTTTTGAGCCTTTTATCCAGACTCATCCCGGAAAACTGACTGAAAGCATCGGTGCATACTTTAACTCCCTGATCATGGATTATGTCCCCGAAATCCAGAATAATATATTCCAGATCTCAACCGGCCTTTCGATCCTGATTGTAGAGCTGATAGTAATTGTTGTCCTGACCTATTACCTTCTTGTAGAAAGCGAAACTATCGCAGCCGAACTCCCGAATCTCTTTCCGGACAGGAAAGTGGGGGTTGTATTTCTTGGGGAGCTCAATTACATTTACCAGAGCCTCTTCATAGTCTACTTCCTGACCTGCCTCGTGACCGGCATACTCGGGGGAGTCCTTTACTGGGCTCTTGGAGTACCTTATCCCCTTATCTGGGGAATTATAACCTTCATAATGGCTCTCCTGCCAGTTGTCGGAGCAGGTGCTGTCTACGGCCTCCTTGCCCTTTACTATATCCTCATACAGGACTTTTTTACGGCAGGAGCCCTGTGTTTCCTGGGAATCATCCTCCTGAGCCTTATCCCTGACTTCGTCATAAGACCAAGGCTTGCCAGAAACCGGGCTGCAATCCACCCGGCAATTACTCTTATAGCCTTTGCAGCTCCGGTCTTCGTTCTTGGCCCGATCGGAATCATTATAGGTCCACTCACATACGGGTTTTTGCTTGCAGCCTTCAGAACAAAGAAAATACTTGGAATTACCCCTGTCCAGACAGGAAGTTCAACTGCAAGCTCAATTGAAAATTCGGTTGAAAGAACGATAAAAAAAGCAGTTGAATTCCCGGTTGAAAAATCAATTGAAAAATCAGTTGAAAAATCAGTTGAAAAATCAGTTGAAAAATCAGTTGAAAAATCAGTTGAGACTTCCAGTGATCACATTTTCAATCCGGAAATTAACCCCTGGAATGACAGAGAAAAAACGGTATGAATCTAACTTATGGAATAGATAAATTTTCATATAGTTACATGCTTTACAGATATATTTATATAATATATCTGTCTCGTAGGTACGTTAAAAATAAAGATACGTATAATCTGTTATTAAAAACTCATTTTTGTTTTTAATCAAAGAGCTCTATACAATCTTATTTTTAAACTATTGACTATCCGCTATAAGCGGAGGTGAAACGAAAATGGCTTTTAATGACAGAAATTTCAGGGGAAATTCCGTAGGTTTCCGCGGAAACAGCGGTCCCAGGGAAATGCACACTGCAGTTTGTTCTGATTGCGGCGTTGAAACTGAAGTACCTTTCAAACCTGACCCAGAAAGACCGGTCTACTGCAGGGACTGCCTTCCTAACCACAGGACTCCCAGAGAGAACCGCTATTAAGTGTTATCCGTGTAACTGAGTTACATAACACTTCATTTACAATTTATTACTTTCCTTTTTTTGTATATGTGTCGCACCCGAATTGCGATTCACTCGAATTGCGCTTTGGGATTATGGGCATTAATAATCGTTTTGTCCGGTAGACTTCTACTTTATTGTGTTTGATGAACGCCAGCGAAATTTGGGGCAAGAGGTCTTGTGTAGGAATGGCCTGAGCCTTCAAAGGTTATCCATTATCGCTTTAGAGTTCGTACGAAAAGTTTGCCAGGCAATTAATGTACGACGAGTTTTTGAAGGCGGATGAAGGCTTCCAGTAGATATGTTAACGTCAAACTTTTTATGGGCACTGGTTTTTAAATTTTCAAACACGTGTTTAAATAAAACTCTTTGTCACAAAGTCTAAAAATTTATAGTTGGTCCTGAATAAGTATACTATACTTAAATCATGCCCCATTTTTTTATACATTAAGCAGTGTCTCAAAAAAGCAGTGTCTCAAAAGCAGGTTTAGTCACACTAATACGCTTCTTTATCCCTCATAATATCTATACAAAGCTGGAGGGTATTATCACAAAGTCCGGAATAATCATTTTATTATTTGAAGAAAAGATTGCGTTCCCACCTGAATTCTGGAAATTCCGAATACTTATAAGAGATGCTTTTGTTTTGGGAAGAGGTTTGAGGTACTTGACTCATAGGCTGTGAGTTTTGGTATTATCTCTTTATTTATGGGGTAGTTTTTCGGAGTGGATGTTGAAGTATGTTTGGAATAGGTGTTTGCTAATTTGGCGTAGAGAGATGAGAACGCAAAATATACTAGGCACTCACTGTATATAATATTTTCAACAAATAATATTAGTTAACCATTATATCTGATAGTCCATTGACATAACTTTTCATCACAGACATAATATTATATCGTTAGACAAACCGTGTGCGGCTTCCCACTCAATCGGGGCATCAGTAGAAATATATTTATTTGATTTTTTAAAAAACACTATATAGTACTTGGTCCAATTCTTCTTTAATATATTGATGTCAAATTATTCTTTTATTTTTAATATCGTTCCGAAACCTGAGGAGGAAGAGGCATAAAAAAATTTAATTTCATTTTGATTCTGATTATTGGGGTACTGATCACAGCAAATGCAGCTGATGCCAGGCCAGCAGGTACCATAATAAAGGAAGGTGTACTGACGTATCCTGCAGGACCTTATCTCACAGAAGACCCTCTTCTATTGGGCCTTGAAAATTACGGAGATGATAACAACATACAAACATCAGGCGATTCTGTTAAAAAATATGATTCTGAAAAGGAGTGCCTGGGTTTTTATAAAAACGGAGAGTATATTATTCCCTGGAACCCGGGTGCTGGAAACCTCTGGATCTGCCCCTCTTATCTTCTTTTGATCTATTATGACTGCAATACGGAAATACTGCAGCCAGGTTTCGCTTTTCTTTGCTGTTCTACTTTTCCCTCTTTCAACCTGATAACTTTATCAGCCCCATTCAATGCTACTTCTCGCTAACCGCCACAACTTTTGTTTATAAAACGGGTAGAATTCAATCAATTATATTCAAAAAAGTCAGATTCAAAATCTTTTATCACCTTCAACAGGGTTCAACTGGATAAGATTAGACGAATTTCTAAAAACAGCTGTTCAGGCTCCCTGAATAAAACAAAAATTATGCACTCGAGAAACAGGTAAAACAGAAACCTGAGTGTGCATTGAGTTTTATTAAATAGAATTCACCGGACTAACTGTACTAATTGAACTCATTGAATTCCTTGCTGAAAAGGAATATGAAAAAATCTTAAAAATCAGTTTCTTTTTTGAAGAAAAGATTGCGTCCCCACCTGAAAATATCTGGAAGTTCCTAAGGGTACTAAGATATTTATTTGTTTGGGAAGAGTTTTGAGGTATTTGATTTGTGGGTTGAGAGGTTTATTTCGTCTCTTTATTGTGGAGTAGGTGTTTGTTTGCTAGTGGGGTTGTTAGATGAGAACGCAAATTATACTATGCAGTTCTCATATATAATATTTTTAACATGAAATGTTACATTATTGATATATTATGTAGCTCATCATATTCATTTTAGTTAATTAGTTTAATAATATACCATTGAACTAATGGGGTTACATATCTGACCTGATACCTCTACATACACAGGGTCTCTTACTTTGATAAATCACATCTCTGAGCTTATTGTATTCTTTGGCTGTATTCGTAGGTATCTCATACTTCCATGGTGTATCATACTTCCTGGATTTGCAGGCTGTCTTCGGGTTATATATATCAATTAACCTATTCCGGATACCGTAATTTCATCCGTGTATCATTTCATCCGTGTATTATACGTGTGGTGCAAGGTATACAGCAGGTATATCAGAAAAGCGAGGGCAAGGAAATATTTCGTATAAAAGACTTTTGTCAGGATTTTTTTCTTTGTGCCGGTTGAAGCGTCCTCCAATATACTTGAGTAGACGTCTCCTTTAGTGTAGATTTTCCCTCCGTTTTCAAGTATAGCTGTCCTGAAAAGAGTATTTTCGCCGACATATGTATATTCGTCCGGGCGGTTTACGGCAGCGGGTCTCCAGGATACGTTTTTAGTCCCCGAAGCTTCAGACATTAATTCCTCGGTCAGGTTTGCATCAACAGGGGTTTCGGAAATTTTATGGAGCCCGAAGGTGTCGGCTGTAACGTATGATTCGTACATGTTGTTCCCGATGGAGGTGATTTCCATTGGCTTTTTGTCAAAATAAAGCTCAGGAGCACCTTCTTTTCCGGTTGTTATCAGGATTCTGCCTGGCTGGCTCATTTTAAGGTCAGGTATCTTTAGCTGGATCTCTTCGGACATTTCGGGATCTGCAACTGCCCAGTTCAGGGTCCTTGTAATTATCAGGCTGTCATTTCCCGAGTACAGAGAAGCCGCCCAGGGGATTCCGTTTCCGTTCCCATTGTCAGTTGTAATCGCAGCAACACGCCCAAGCCCCAGCCTCCAGACTGTTATTATCGGTTTGCCAAGCCTTGTTATAACCAGGCGGTTTGCTTCAGGTTTCGGAGTAACCTCATTGTACCCAAAAATATCCTGGTTTATGTAGGAAATGTTCCGGGTAATGAAATGCTTAGGGTCATAGACAACGATTGATCCGCTTGAATATTCGTTTTCCCGGTCTTCGGACTCCTCAGGATTTTCGGAGAAGCTTATTTTTACCCTATTTCCAGGCTCTATCCTGTAGTAGTTTTTGGACAGGCCTATTTGGTTCATGAAGAGCGCGGCATAATACTGACCTTTAGAGGTAACCTTGAGCTCGTCAATTTTCGGAGTGTATATATGGACAAAATGGATGTTAATGCCGCTACCTTCGTGAAGGTTTTCCGCACACTGGATTGCTCTATCAAACCTTAAATCCCCTTCAGCTACATTACCTATTCCGCCGTCAGACACGATTATAATTTCAGCGTCGGCACTATTGTTCTGTGCTTTAAGTAGATTATTTGCAGTTAAAAGTCCCCGCTCAAGGGACGTGACCTGCGCTGTTGACGGCGTTATTTTACGGATTTCAGCATCAAGCCAGAGCCTGTTTGACTCTTTTGACATATCTATAAACCCGTCTGTAATGTCCTGCCCCACGCTTCCGAAGGTGATCACGTCGACTCTTGCATCTTTAAGGAGGTCGCTTTCGAGAAGGACTATGGCATTTGAGAGGATATCGTCAAGCACCCTTCCTCCAACACCGTTTTTCTGCAGGGTACTGGGCGAAACATCAAGCATCAGAACAATGTTTCTGCCTCCCCTCCAGTTCGAAGGCTCTGAGGTGACAGGAAGGAGTTCCTCAAACTCGGTGTTCTGGTATGTCTTTTCTGCAGGGTAATCAAAAGAAGAGTCCCCTCCGACCACTACCATGCCGCCTCCGTTAGTTACATAATTCCTGAGGGCTCTGGCTTCTGCGTCCGAGATAGTTGATGCAGCCTGGTTGTCAATTATAACGGCGTCCGTGCCGTTAAGAGAGCTGAATGATCCGGCTACTCTTACGTCGTAGATCTCCTTCATCGTGTTTGCAAGAGGAGAGTCGGGCTCATTCGTAACAAGTAAGACCTTGGGCTTGGGGGTTACATATACACTTTTCATATACTGGTTATTGTTCTCAAAATAATCCAGGTTTTTAACACTTATGCTTGCCGGGTGCAGAGTTGCCTTTACAGTATGAGGCCCAAGCGTCTCAAAAGTGTGGTTGAACTCTATACTTTCTATTCTCCCTGTCTGGGTGATTTCCCTCTCCATTACTTTTTGATGGTCGACGGTAATCCTTATCTGGTAGCTCATTTTTTCGTCAGTTGCCTTTCGAATATTAACTTTATAAAACGCTTCATTATCGATTACAGCCTCATTATCTCCTTCTATCTCCACGCTGAGATCCTCTTTTTCAGTCCGGGGGATAAGGGCTGCTACAGGAAAATTATTTTTGTAACAATAAGAAAGGGCTTCCTCAACCGGGGTTCCTGAATTGCTCTGCCCGTCCGAGACCACAAGCACATAGTTTTCCGGGGAAGCCTGCTGAATAATAGCATCGCCAAGAGAGGTATGTATCCCTGAAACCGTTGTAACTGTTACCGGGACTCGGGTCCCGAGTTTTTCTGAAATCTCCTCGGAGACTCCTTTCTGCAGCAGTTCCATGCTGGTGCTTTCATCGGAAATTATAGTTATCCTGGTCTGGTTGGTTTTTGGAGAGCTCATTTCTGCAGAATAGGGAGCAGCAAGAGCCAGGATCAGGAGGAAGACCACAAGGGCATGGAAGAACAGATGTTTTTTATCGACCTTTTTCCAGCGCCCTAAAAGCACAAAAAGGGCCAGAGGAACCAGGAGCAGCAATTCGCTGCTGTGTAAAAAATCAAAACTATAAGGATTGAAGGTCATATGATCCTCCTCCTGAACATAACTGCGTTTTCAATTATGATAAGCAGCAGTAAGACGTAAATAAGGTACTTTCGGAGTTTGTCAGGGGACTTTGTACGGAGTTCCAACTTCCGGATTTCTCCATTTTCACCTGTAAGGTTCAGTCTTTTTTCCGTAAAGGTATTCGATTCCATGGCATCGTAGAGGTTAGCAGCAACTGTCTTCTGGTTCAGGCTGTACAATCCGCATTCGTCATAATAAACGAAACTACTGCTGATGGTTTCTGTAGGAGTTTTTATAAGGATATTCTGGTCAAATGCCTGGTAACGGCCTGTGTTCACGTTTGTTTCACTGATGTCTCCGACTCCCCACATGTACCTGAGCAGTTTTACCCAGAACACAGGGTAGGTCGGGGTAGTGGCAAAATTGTTCCATGCATCTTTTCCGGTAGCATCACTGAATCCTACATAGGTCACGGTCCCGTTTTTTATATTCCGCATACTGACCAGAGTCCCTGTTCCCTTTACCTCTGCAAGGACTGAAGCCCCTTCTTTCGGGGTAGTGACCAGGAACCTGCGCAGGTATACCTCGCTGAACGTAACGTCTTCAAAAATATTTTTTCCGCTCCCCACGGTCTCGATGGTATGGCTGCCTTCGTCTTCTACTGAAATTATGTCTACCGGCAGGATAGAATAAAGCCCGCGCATCTGTAATGAATCGTACAGGCACTCGTTTCCTATGACTATCAGGTCTTTTCCGCTTTTTGCATAAGCCACGATTTCCAGGACGTCGAGGGTCGAGAGAGATTTGTGTTTGGAGTTTACAATTATGGTATCGTATTCCGTAACATCCTCAGGAAGGTCCTGCCGCACATCAACATGAATGTCAGGCAGAAGGGATATCGCCGTTATCAGGGGAGACTTCCCTGCAGCCTCCTCAGGGTCTGTTAAGGCCAGGATTTTTTTGGGTTTGACTTCAGGAATTGAAATGTAAGCAATGTTGTCGCAGGGTATTGCGTCTTCATTGAGGATTTCCACAGTTGATGTGCCCTGAGGGATATTTGAAAATTTTATTTGCTGCGCTCCGAACCCTGCAAGCTGTACCGGGCTACTCACCTTTGTGCCGGAGGAGGATTCAGCCTTACTCTCCAGTTGAATGTCAAGATCTGCACTGATATCGTTAAAGTTTTTGACAGTGCATGTATATTCATACGTCCCATCGTTTCTATCTTTCAAATAGCCATCCACAATGGCATAATTGGCAGTTTTATTGCCTACCTGCCTGAACTCAAGCTCCATGTTTCTCGTGTTTGCAATCCGGATGTATGTTTCAGGCGCCCTTCCAGCCCAGTTTTCAAAATCGGATATGACTACGATTTTTCCGTTCTCGTTTTCTTTCTCGTTTATAATGGTCAAAATCGCTTTGGGGATATCTCCGGGAGTGTTTCTCATCTCCAGGCTGTCAATCACGCCTTTTGCATCGTCTGCGTCCAGCGCTTTTGCAAGCACCACAGGAATACTTTCTGCGGTGATAATTGTATTTTCTTCGCCCAGGCTATCTATTGCTATTGCCCTGGCGCCATCAGCCCTATCAGGCGCGTTCATGCTTGCAGACGAGTCTATTATAAGTACTACCTTTTCAGAATCTGTTTTAACCTCTTCTAAGAGGGGACCTGCAATTGCTGTAGAGAGAAGAATAAGAGCCAGTAGCTGTATGAAGAAAAGTGGGTCTGTTATTTTTTTACTGATGGTGCGCCTGGAATCAAGCACATTCTGGCTTATCCTCCGAACGAACATCAGGGAGGGAAGAATAACGTTTTTAGGGCGAGGCTTAAGCAGGTATACTATTATAAGGGGAATTATGCCTGCAAGTGCAGCCAGGCCCTGGGAAAATTCAAAGTCCATAGGCAGGATCACCCTTCACCTATAATTCTAAGAACAGTATCAAACGGCTGGTTTATTACGCTGACCCGGAAGTAAGGGATTTTAAAATCGTAAGCAATTTTCTCCAGTTCAGCCATATGCTTTGAGTATTCGGCAGCATATTCTTTTTTAAAGTTAGGGCCCACCGTAAAACTGATTTCTTCGTTCGTCTCGCTGTCAATGAATTTTACTGCTCCGTCCACGGTTTCAGGCAGGTTCATTTCGGTCTCGTCATAAATGTGTACAAGCACAAGCTCATGTCTGGACAGTTTGTTAACTGCATTACGGACCGAATCTATGCTGTCCAGGAAGTCTGAGATTATAAGCACCATTGATTTCGTTTTTATTCTCGGGTATATGGAGTCGGCGCAGTCTGCAAGTTTTGTGTTTCCATTGACAGGAATCCGGGTCAGGGAATCTATTGTCCGCAGGAAATCATCCCTTCCTTTGTGTGCCTTTGTGTAATCCACATCATCTGCAAACGTTGAAATGGTGTACACGTCATTGTGTTTCATTACGATGTAAGAAACTCCTGCGGCTATTGTTGAAGCATATTCGAACTTGTTCGGCTTGCTGTCAGGAAAGAGCATGCTGCTGCTGGCGTCAAGCAATATGACCATGTTAAGGTTTTTGTCTTCTTCGAACCTGCGGATGTAGAGTTTTTCCGTACGTGCATAGAGGTTCCAGTCGATTTTTTTTAATGAATCTCCCGGATTGTATTTTCTGTGGTCTATAAGGTCAAGCCCTGCCCCTGCCCTGGTTGACTGATGACTGCCCGTGTGAATTGCTGAAACCCTCCTGCTAAGAGGGATTGCATACCTGTCGAGTTGAGTCAGGAATGATGTATCGATTGTGTGTTTTACGCCAGCCATGTATGATCATTGCCTCAGCCATTTTTTCCGCTGGCCGGATCAGAGAATTGTTTTTCTGCTCTCCAGGATTTTTTGTATGATTTTATCGCTGGTGATGTTGTTCCTTGCAGCATCAAAAGATAGAATTATCCTGTGCCGGAGGACCGGAAGGGCCATGGAGTCAATGTCCTCTTTATCAACATACCCCCTGCCGTCGAGAAACGCGTTTGCCTTTGCACAGAGGATCAATGCAATTGAAGCACGCGGGGATGCGCCTGATTCTATCATTTCAGGCATATTTCTAGTCTGGTTTACGATATCGATTGCATACTTTTTGAGCTTGTTTGAGATAGGGATTCTGCGGGTTATCTGCTGCAGTTCGATAAACGTATTTTTATCCATGCACCTCCTTACAGCTGGCCTGAAAGCCTCAGCATAACGGTTTACAATCTCAAACTCTTCTTCTGAATCCGGGTAACCGAGGCGGATTTTCATTAAAAACCTGTCAAGCTGGGCTTCGGGAAGTGTATAAGTTCCTTCCATTTCGATAGGGTTCTGTGTCGCAAGGATAAAGAAAGGCCTGTCCAGTTGATATGTCGTACTTGCCACTGTAACCTGCTTTTCCTGCATGGCTTCAAGCAGGGCAGATTGGGTTTTTGGGGAGGCACGGTTGATTTCATCCGCAAGCACGATGTTTGCAAAGACAGGACCCTGCTTGAACTTGAAGTGTTTTGAACCTCTCTCGTCTTCTTCGATAATGTCAGTCCCTGTGATATCTGCGGGCATAAGGTCAGGTGTACACTGTATCCTGCTAAACTTCATACTCATGATCTGGGAAATAGTGGATATAGTAAGTGTCTTGCCGAGCCCGGGATTGCTTTCAACGAGGACATGCCCTTCACACAGCATGGTTATGAGGATCTGCCGGACCATTTCTTTCTGGCCGACGATAGCATTGCCAATTTCTTTAAAGATAACCTCGAAAATCTGGGGGGCTTTTTCATATGTAGGTTTTAAGTTAAGTTCTGAATCTTCAAGCTGGATTTCCTGTAACTCTCTCATATTGAAACTCCGTTATTTTTTACATAAATCAGGCATTTGCTGCAAATTAGGGCACTTCTGCTGCTTTAAGGGCTTTTTGCTTTATCCGACCTTCTTTTTCTATAACTTCGTTATAGGGAATGATTCATAAAGGGGAAAGATTCAGGATGAAAGTGCTTCAAAATATTGTTTAATCAAAGGCTCATATTCTTCTGGCAGATTTTCCGAATAGGTTTGACTCTGCTTGAATTCCTCATTAAAGCTGTCCGAGCTATCGTTGAAATTTTTTTCAGTTTCCGTATCTATCTGGCTTGTGAACCCGAGTCCCAGGCTCGGATTGATTTTCATTTCAACCTGATCTCCATTTTTTATGATTACAGCTTTTATATTGTACCTGGAATCCGGGACAACGGGCTCATTTTCGTCATAAGCAGCTCTGGCATTCAGGTTAGACATATTATCCCGTAGATCATCGATTAGCTGGCTGGGAGATATATCAAAACTGAAGCCCTCATGTATGCAGAAGGTGACAGCTCCTGCAGCCAGCAAAAATATTAAAAACGACCTGAAAATCTGGTTTTTTGGAACTATTTTTTTTATTTTGATGCCGGTAAGTTGGCTGTGCACGTCCTCAAGCAGTTTCTTTGTAACTATGTTGATGTTCTGACTGTTATCATATGCTGTACTCAGCCTTGTTTTTAGTTCCGGAAAGCTGGTTTCAAGGAGATTTATCAGATTAAACTTACTTCTCCTGTTAAATAACCTGGAAATTAAACCGGCAAGTAAAATCAGCACCAGTGCCCCTGTAGCCATTAACCCGAGGTTAAACCAGTAAGTGCCCAGGTATATCTGGAACTTACTCAGTTTACCCACTCCGGGAACATAATAAGCCAGTTCATACAGGTTAAATAGAATCATCAATAAAAACAAAAAGGAATATTTTCCGGCTATTTGTAAAAACCCGAGGGTACGATAGGACCACATCAGGTATTTTTTATATTTATTCAGAAGAGGTACTACAAGCATACAATCTCAGACCACAGTTGTAATTTCTAGTAATTATATTGAGGATGTTACTAAAAAAACTTTTCTAATATTTTAATTTTTAGTTAGGCAAATTATCCAGTAATAAAGCGACAACTACCCGGCTAATACAATGTTAAATATTCCAGGTAACGCGCCAATAAATCCCCTTTTAATCACCTGTTATATCCTGTAGAATTGAAAAACTATATAATTCTATGAGAAGCATATTTTTCATGCTGTTTTTTGTATAACATATTCAGGAAATAAGATATGACACCTATTCAGGAAATAAGATATGATTTCTGCGCCGTAAAGTCTGAGAAATACTTCCCTTGATCCTGTAAACCGCTTTTAAATTCAGATATTAAAGTACCCCCGTCAGCTTGTCTGGCGGCCCGTCGAAAAAAAAGAAGCAGAAAGAAAAAGTCTGAAAAAGAGGCAGAAAGAAGTAAAAAGAAGTAAAAATAGATGCGGAAAAAAGTATTTTTCAGGTATAATTTAATTATGTTTTGTTTGCACCCTTTCAGGTTTTCTGGTTGCTTTTACTTGTTTGGTTGTTTTTACTTGTTTGTCTCTCAACGGCTCCCAATTTTCTCTTACTTTCTGGCTTTTTTCTCTTTTTTTGCAAGACCGCTCTCCTGCGTCGAGCGTGACAGGAACGATCCGATACAGTGAATAAGGTTGCACGGGTCAGAGAAATCGTAATTTACTCCGCTTGAACGAGCGAAACTCACTATTATAACCTATAAATTAGCCTTCTTGGACGAAATTCACTGCTAAAACCCAACATTAGCCCTCTTGAGCGTAGCGAAAAGGACGCCGGCCTCCCGAGACGGGACTCGGGCAGCAAAGAGGATTATAGGCTTGTGGGCAAGCGCCCGAATAACCGAAACCAGCTGTTGCTGACCCCCTTTCATTTTGGAGAGAAAATGCTTCAACCCCAACGGCAGTCAGCATCGCAGAGGTAATGGCATTTAACTCTGATCTCCAGGCATAGGAATGATTCCTAACTGCTGCATCAGACCCAAAAGGTTAGCCTCAGCCCATAGCTCAGTAATCTTACCGTCCTTAATGCGAAAGATCTCTATGCCAGTCATGGTTATCGGTTTGCCTGTAGCTGGTAAACCCATGAAATTGCCTTTATGTATTCCGTGAGCTGTAAAGCGGGCAACTACGTAATCACCCTCGACAACCATGTCTTCAATTGTAACATTGAGATGCTCGAAGGCTGCCCTGCACGTGGTAATTACTTCATTAATTCCTTCGATTCCCGGAGAGGCAGGAAGAGGTGCATGCATAACGAAATTAGCTGACAGTAACTCATCAGCAGCACTCAAATTTCCCTTAGATGGTCCTTCTTCAAAGAATCGGCTAACTATTGCTTTGTTTTCTTCTGTAGACATTTTTTCCTCACTTTTTTAAATACAAGAGTAATATCGACTCAGTTCCAATATCCAATGATAATTCCAAAAAATACTGATTGTACACTATACACTATTTATTGCTCTAACATCCCGTCCTTTAACCTGATCACCCTGTCAGTATATGCAGCGTGCCAGTCTTCATGTGTGACCATTACGATCGTTTGCCCCAATTCTGTGTTAAATTTCTTGAAAAGGTCCAGAACTTCCTTTGAGGTCTGAGAGTCCAGGTTGGCGCAGGGTTCGTCTGCAAAAAGGACTCTTGGGGAATGAGCAAGCGCTCTGGCGATTGACACGCGCTGCTGCTGTCCACCGCTCATTTTGGAGGGGAGCTGGGAAAGGCGATCGCCGAGGCCTACGGCCGTCAGGATTTCAGCGGCTGAGGATTCGTATTCTGCTTTACTTTTTCCCTGCATCATTAGGGAGATGTAAACGTTTTCAGAGGCGGTAAGTTCGGGCAGGAGGGCATAGTCCTGAAAGACGTAGCCCAGGTTGTAGAGGCGAAATTTACCTTTTTCCCTGTCAGAAAGGGTAGAGGTATCGATGCTGTCAACGATGACCTTGCCGGAGGTGGGAGTGTCCAGGATTCCGAGCTGGTTTAAGAGCGTAGTCTTCCCCGAGCCGCTCGGCCCCATGATAGCAACAAATTCCCCGCGGCGGATGCTGACGGTGACTCCCCTGAGAGCCCGGACTTCCACCTCCCCCATTTTGAAGGTGCGGACGATGTTGATGCCTTCTACAATGGCAGAGGATTTTGTTCCGGAGATCCCGGATCTGGGTTCAGCTTCCCTTCCGATTTCGATTCCTTCTTCGTTCTGGACTTCCATTTTTTCATTTCCTCCTTATTTCTCCCAGATCAATTCCAGGAGGCCTTTGTTTGCCAGTTTGTATGCGGGGATCACGGAGCCTATCACAGAAGCCATGAAGAGGAGGACAGCGCGATTTACGGCTTCCAGGTCGTCCAGCTCCAGGCTGATGGCACCAACAGGGACCTGTACAGGGTTGGCAACGGTGTAGGGGACGATTACGTAGTTCATAAGAATGTAGCCAAGGATCACGCCTGCACCTGCGTAGAGCATGGCCTGGAGGACGAAGGAGGCTATGATAACATTCTGCTCTATCCCTATGGCTTTCTGGACGCCGATCTGACGTTTTTTGTTTACGATGTTTACGTAGATTACCACGAAAATGATCACGAAGGCGATCAGGAGCCCTATTGCGTTCATGATGTTCCTTACCATGCCAAGCGTGCCTTCGATCAAACTCAGGAGGCCTGCAAATTCCCTCCAGGTACGGACATTTTCCCTGACCCCGAGAGAGATTAGCTTTTCCCGGGTCCCGACTTCGTCCGTGCCTTCGGTGGTCCTGACGGCTATTTCCTGAGCAAGGTCCCTATCCTGTACGCCGAGCATCTCTTCCATATCGGCCCTGCTGATGTAGGCGGCCGAATCGATCATGAAATAAAGGGTGCTGTAGATCCCCTTGACCCGGAACTCCTTTGTTCTGCCCTGAATTGTGACTTCTACGGTGTCTCCGACTTCCACGCCGCCCAGGGAACGGGAGTCCATCAGAGCCCCAAAGCCGCCCGAGATTTCTCTGCCCAGGATAATCTCCCCCCTGTCGGGTTTGCTTAAAAACTCCCCGCTTAACATGGTGCTCTCAAGCCCCGTAACAAAACTTTCGTCCGTCGGGTCCACCCCGTATACCGTGGCGCCCATCTCTTTTTCCTTGTAGCGGAAGGCGCCGGAGGCTTTCAGGCGGGCGGAAGTGCCGGTGACTTCAGGTAGGCTCTCAATCTTCTTCTGGAGGGCTGAAGCAGCTTCAATATACCTTTCCTCTTCCTTTGGCTCTATGACTACGTTTCCGGTCTGAAAGTCCACCAGCAGTTTGTTGAACTGGACTGTGACTCCTGCTAACATGCTCGAAAAGAGCACAAGCTGTACAAAGATCAGGGTCAGCACGAAGATCGTAAAGATCGTGATCCCCTTATTGCCCCTTCTTATAGAGCGGCCGGCAAGGAAGAAGGAGACTTTCGCTTTTTCAAGCATAATCAGGCGTCCTACTTGGGTTATTTTGCTTCTGGATTTATTTTTATATATATGACCTTCAGAGCTTGCCTTTCTTTTTCATGTAGAAGACTGCGGCTGCAAGAATAAGGGCTGCTCCCAGCACAATGGGGATAATGCTCCCCTCCTGTCTGTCCACACTGAAGGTCAGGTCCTCACTGAGCTGGTGTTTTCCAAAGTCATCTTCGTATTCCACAAGCAGAGTCACTTCCTGGTCTCCTGCTTTTTCCGGAATGAAAGTAAAGACTGCCGGGGCGTCATCGTCCTTTTTCAGGCGTCCCAGGAAAGCTTCTGTGCTTCCCGAGCCTTCAAGCCCATCAAGACTGGCTTTCACGAAGCGGGCTTCCCCTTCCCCAACGTTTTCAAGCTTGAGGATCATGGAAACCTTCTGTCCCTTCACCGGCATTTGGGGATCGAATTTCAGGCTCGCAATGTTAATTTTCGCCTGGTTCAGCACGTTGACCCCTATTTCCTGGGCCTTGTTGATCTGGAAATCCTCAGCTTCGTTTGAAGCTGTTATTCTGAGGGGGATTTTGTAGGGCTGCACCTCTGCGTTGCTGCCTAAAAGGAGTTTGAAAGACAGGTTCTCAGAACTTCCGGCTTTCAGGGCTTCAAAGAAACGGACGTTGTCTTCGAGGGAGATAATGGGAGAAGAGCCATTTAAGTCGAGGATCACCCGGACGTTTTTTGCATTTCCGTTCCCTGCATTCTTAACCGTAGTCCGGAGGTAAAATGCCTGTCCCGGGATCAGGGCGTCAACAGAAGCATTCCCTCCGTTTTCCGGAGCGATTACAGTCCCCATGAGTACAATATCAGGGTTTCCTTCCACCCTGATCGGAATCCTTTTCGAAAAGCTCACCCCGTCCCCATCTACTATGGTGAACTCAAGCTGGCGGACTCCCGACGTTGCCCTTTCATCTACCCTGAAATGGAAGTTAAGCTCGACTTTTGCGCGCTGCCTTATCTGTTCAATTTGAAAAATGCGCTCGGTGTTAGTCCCGGAACCGTAAACCTCTGAGGTGCTGTACTTAAAAATAAAGGGGTCCAGTTCCTCAATTCCTATTTTCACGTTTTCGGCAGGGTCGTTTCCGGTATTTTCGATGTTGATTTTTATGAGCAGGTCTTCTCCGGGCCTGGCGGGGTTAGGGGTTATTTCCGATACATACACCTCAAGATGGGTATTTCCGGAAACTACACCCGCAGAAGCTGTGGGAGTCAGGAGGGCGGTAATTATCAAGATGGCCGCGATAAAATGGAAGGCGGCTGCAGGGGATGTAGCTGTTTTAATACATCTCTTCTTCACAGCCCTGGAATTTGTTTCTTGATGGGTGGATTTCATGGGTAACGATCCTTTTCTGGACAGGTGAATTTTATGTAATAATCTGCAGGAAGGGCTTATAACCGTTACACTTTATTTGCAACCTTCATCAGGTTGTATTCTTCCCTGCCCCGGCCGGATTTCAGGCCTCAGGTTCAGGTGGTTTGATGTCGATTTTCAGCGATCGGACCCTCAACTCAGGGCTTCAAAATACTTCCTGGTCTCGGCTACAACGACCTTTCTCAGCGCAAGGAGGGCTATCAGGTTCGGAATAGCCATCAGCCCGTTTACGATGTCTGCCAGGACCCAGATGATGTCAAGGGTCAGGAAGGCTCCTGAGGCAACAATGAGGATGTAAAGAATCTTGTATGGAAGAATCCCCCTGACCCCGAAGAGGAATTCCGTGCAGCGTTCCCCGTAATAGTTCCATCCTATAATGGTTGTGAAGGCAAAGAAGATCAGGCCCAGAGTCACGATGTAGCTTCCGAGGTCTGAAAGCACGGTGGAAAAAGCGTAGCTGGTCATGTAGGCTCCAGCAAGATCCCCTGTCCAGGAATCCGTCATGATCAGCACAGTTCCGGTCATGAGGCAGACGACGATCGTATCGAAAAAGGTCCCTGTCATGGAGATCAAGCCCTGTTTTGCCGGTTCTTTGACTCTGGCAGCTGCAGCTGCAATGGGCGTACTCCCGAGTCCCGCTTCGTTTGAAAAGATCCCACGGGCAATTCCCATCCGGATTGCAAGCATCATACCGGCTCCAAGGAAGCCGCCCCGGGCTGCGGTTTCTGTAAAGGCGGAATTGAGGATCAGAGAAAAGGTTGCAGGGATTTTGTCAAGGTTCAGCCCGATAATAATCAGACAGCCCAGCACATACGCAATTGCCATGAAAGGCACCATTAACTGGGCTACGGCTGCAATCCTCCTGATCCCCCCGAGAGTCACAAAAGCTACAAGCAGGCTCAACACGGCTGCACTCAGGATTTCGGGGATATCAAAGGCGATCCGGGCCGAGTCCACGATGGCATTTACCTGAGGAAAGGTCCCTATCCCGAAAAGGGCAACATTTACCCCGAAGATGGCAAAAAGAGGGGCAAGAATTTTGCTGTACTTTTTATGACCCAGCCCTTTTTTGATGTAGTACATGGGGCCCCCGGACATCTGCCCGTTTGCGTCAACAGTCCTGTATTTGACTGCTAGCAGGGCTTCGGAATACATGGTAGCCATCCCGAAAAAAGCCGCAAGGAACATCCAGAAAAGAGCTCCGGGCCCCCCGGTCTTGATTGCAGTTGCAACCCCCACGATGTTTCCGGTCCCGATCGTTGCCGAAAGGGCCGTACTGAGCGCAGCAAAGCTTGAGACGTCCCCCAGAACTCCCGCCTCAAATTTTCTCGAATTCAGGACATATTTGAGAGCAAGCGGCAGTTTGAAGACCTGGATCAACCCCAGGCTCATGGTCAGGAAAATCCCCGTCCCCACCAGCAAAATCAGAAGGGGTGGCCCCCAGACAAATCCGTCTATCCCCGTCAAAACTTTAAGTATATCGATACCCAGCAGTTCCATTCAAGCCAGCCCCGGTTAGAAATAAAGCTTAAAAGATAAAGATCAAAAGATAAAGAAACGAATTTAACTAAGTATTTGTTCGCGGTTGGTCTTAAATATTGATGTTGGCGCTTCCTGAGATAAGAATAATAATTCCTTGAGCCTGGAGTGCTAAATGGAACAGAAATCCAGACCAGGACCATAGTCTGAGGTAAAATGTCTAATAGAAAAGACAAAAAAGGAATCCTGTATGAAGCAAAATAAACTCACTTTAAGTGTCCTTGAAGGCAGGTTTGGAATCTGCAAGCTGGAAACAGGCTCTGAAATTCCTGAATGGGTGTATGGAAGCAGTTTCTTATCGGTTACGCAAACCCCTGAAGAGCTCTCGGTCGTCTGCCAGGAAAGAAGTATCCCTGAGAATATTCCTGCAGGTGCCCTGGTTGAAAAGGGATGGAGCTGCCTGAAAGTTGAAGGACCTCTGGACTTCGGACTGACAGGAATCCTTGCAGGAATCAGCACGACTCTGGCTGATAACGGTATCAGCATATTTGCCGTTTCAACATATGATACTGATTACATTCTGGTCAGGGAAACATACATGGAAAATGCAACAAGAGCCCTTGAGGAAGTCGGTTATGACATCCTGAAATGAAATCCTCAGGAGCCATATTTTTGAAATGCAGGAAGGATTATAGCAAAAATAGATGTGTTTCTTCAGGGTGGTAACTCATCCGAGGCGGAAGATGAAAAACATGAATCCGGAGTAGAGAAGGAAAAGGATAAGCCCTTCAAACCTTTTTATTCTCCAGCCTGTCCGGATAAAGAGGAGAAGCAGGAGACTGATAAGCAGCATGAAAGGTGTTATGTAATAGACACTGATTTCGGTTACTGTGAGAGGGTGGACAAGTCCCGAACAGCCCAGAATCAAGAGAGTATTAGTGATATTTGACCCTATGACATTTCCAAGAGCTATGCTGGCATAGCCGCTGCGGGCTGCAGAAACCGTTACCATCAGTTCAGGAAGGGAAGTCCCGATTGCAACAAGGCTTACACCGATAAGAGTCTCCGGAACCTCCAGAATCTGGGCAAAAAATATTGACTGCTCTATGAAATAC
This sequence comes from Methanosarcina sp. 2.H.A.1B.4, assembly GCF_000979385.1. NCBI lineage: Archaea > Methanobacteriati > Methanobacteriota > Methanomicrobia > Methanosarcinales > Methanosarcinaceae > Methanosarcina > Methanosarcina sp. 2.H.A.1B.4. The sequence continues at coordinate 2,726 of NZ_JJOV01000044.1, read as the reverse complement.
TTTGCCCCGATTATTATAGCAAATCCACTTGTGACCAGTTTTATAAACTCTATTAAAAGGCTGCTTTCAGAAAGATTTTCAGTTTCATTTTCTATCTCAGTTTCATTTTTTATTTCAGTTTCATTTTCTATCTCAGTTTCATTTTCGGCTTTAATTTCAGTGCAAGTTTTATTCTCTGCCCTGATCGCTTCTTCTGTTTTAGTTTCTCTTTCTGTTTCTTCATAGCTTTCTTTTATGGCTTCCTTTATTCTTTTTTCATCTATTCGTCCTCTAATGCCTGTTTCAATCCTTGCTTTTAAATCGAAAATATATTCAAACTTGAAAAAGTAGTGAATAAAGTCTTTGAAATATATATCTTCTTCGTGTTTTTTCACCTTCTCAAGCAGGAACAGAAGATAGGCAACATATAGAAAAAGAAAAATTGAGGCTTCAATCCTTGAAATTCTGAAGTCCAGAACAAAAAGTAAAAAAAGAAAGGCGGAAAATAACATTATATAGCCGTCTCTTCTAAGCATTAGTTCTTCAGTCTTCACATTGGACAGAAGGGCAGCGGTACTCACGACCAGTCCTATGTTTGCGATGTTTGACCCGAGTACATCGCCTATAACTATTCCGCTTGCGTGTTCGAAGGATGCTGTAAGGGAGGAGGCAAGCTCAGGCATAGATGTCCCTATCGATACCAGAGTTAGCCCGATTATAAACTCCGAGACCCCAAACCTCTTAGCAATCCAGGACGAGGACATTACGAAAAGATCTGCCCCCTTTACAAGCAGCAGTAGCCCCCCGATAAAAACAAGGACGTTAATTAAATACACATTAAATTGTGAACTCGAGTTTTATTTAAAGATATCCTTTAAGCTATAGTACTTTTAAGCTGTAGTACTTTTAAGCTGTAGTAATGGATGAAATGCCAACCGTAAAAAAAGGAAAATATCTCATCAGGTAACGCTTTTCAGAAATTAGAAACACTTGCAGGAAAATGCCAATTTTAAAAACAATTGAGGAGTTAATCAGGCAAGTTTTAACTCCATTATATAACAGGTCTCATTCTGGCCGCATATACCTTCTATTTTTTTGATTATCTGAAAATCCATTTTTTCGTACAACTTTATTGCAGGGGCATTTTTTACATTTACATACAGGAGAATAGAGTATATTCCGTTCAGCCTCATTTCCTTTATGCTTTCTTCCAGAAGCGTCCTGCCATATCCTTTTCCCCGGAATTTCTTGTCGATTGCAATTGAGTAAACTACGGATTTCTTTTTCAGTCCTTTGAACGAAAGTTCTGGTTTCAGGTAGTATATACAGTAACCTGCAATTTTGTCCTGGTTTTTAATTACGTAAAAGATTTTTCTGAATTTCTTTGAATATTTTATAAGATTTTCCTGTTTCTTACTATCAAATCCCTCTGCCTGAATTCTAAGAATCTCAGGAAGCATAGTTTCATCTACAGGCAAAATATGTTCCTTTTCGGTATGTTTCCATTCTTTTAGAAGATGAGCCCCGATTGTATCCCGCAGTAGTTTCAGAAAACTCGCAAAATATGAAACTAATCTCATGTAAATTTGTGTGGGATCCATAGAATCACCTTAAAGTGGAAAGCCATTGATATAATTCACCGTGGGTTTTGTTGCTGCTATTAAAAGAAACTCTTTCCTTTGCTGCAGATATAAAGTTATGAACTACAGGCATACTGGACTGTAAAACCGAATTTTTATATAAATATACCCTCTGAGTCCTGAAATCAAAAAAGTTTAAGTTCCATTTTGTAGCACATCTCCTTTTGTCCACATACGTTTTCTACTTCTTTGATTATCAAGAAGCCCGTTTTCTCGTATAATTTTATGGCAGGGATATTGTTTACGTTTACGTACAGGAGGACAGAAAATACCCTATTCAGCTTCATTTCCCTGATGCTTTCTTCCAGAAGCTTCCTGCCAAATCCCTTCTTTCTGAATTCACTGTCAATTGCAATCGAATAAATTACAGATTTTTTCTCAAAACCCCGGGATGACAAAACCGGTTTCAGGTGATATATGCAGTAGCCTATTACCTTATCCTGTCTCTTAATTACATAAAAGACTTTTCTGAATTTCTGTGAATATTTTATAATTTCCCCCTGCCTTTCATTTTTAAATCCTTCTGCCTGAATTCTAAGGATTTCCGAAAGCATGGTATCGTCAACAGTTCCAACATTTTCTTTTTCAATTTGCTTCCATCCCTTCAGAAGAAAAATTCCTGCGGTATCCCATAGTGTTTTTTTAAAACCTCTTAAATATAGATCTGGCTTTGCGTGGATTTTTGCAAGATCCATATATCTCCTGAAGTGCTAGAATTGAAAGAAATGAAACAATCGTTGTATATAAAGTAGATAAGTTTTTCAGTTCACTCCGCTCATAAATCCTCAGCAGGAAACCCTGGAATCTTTATCTCGAGGGAAGAACGCGTCAGAAAGATTTAGCGATGCGAGCACTTCCCTACCTCTCAGGACTGTTTAACTGGTATCCTTAGAGCCTGAACCCGAGGCGGTATTTCAGGGTAACTATTTCTTTCCTATCGGTTCCCTATTTTCCGTTGCTCCAAATCGGGGATCTGGTCAACGAGAGCTTGTTAGACACGTCCCTGAGTCTTTACAGGCTGTCCTACAATTACTGGTAGTAATAATATAATAATCGTCTGTTGTTAAACTGGAACTTTTCAACTTTATTAAATTTGCATTCTATTCA
>NZ_JJOV01000014.1:46375-100970 GCF_000979385.1 Methanosarcina sp. 2.H.A.1B.4 | reverse complement strand
CAATAACGGTTAACAGTTTAGGTTGACGCTTATATCCCCTGAGCTAAAGACTCAGGGGTTTTACGCTTCGTAATATAAAAATTGGAAAAAATAAAAAGTGGAGCCGAAAAATGGAGATTTCCCGCCTGCTGAATGAAATAAAAGCTTCCAGCCGATATGAAAACCAGATAGTTCATATAGAAGAAAAACCTGCAAGGGAAGCCCTTTATTCGCATCTTGAGCTAAAGGAGCAGGTAAAAACTGCCCTTTCAGGAATTGGAATCGAATCTTTATACTCCCATCAGGCTGAAGCGATCGAAAAGATCCGGGAAGGAAAAGACACAGTGCTCTGCACAAGCACGGCAAGCGGAAAGTCCCTTACTTACATGATCCCTATTTTTGAAACTGTCATGAAAGACCCTGAGGCTACTGCCCTTTATATATCTCCTCTCAATGCCCTTGTAAACGACCAGTTAAAAGCCTTCCTTGAATTTGAAGGGGCACTGAATTCCGGAGCAGGCATAGCCCGTTATACTGGCGCCCTGACTGCAGCCCAGAAGAGAGAAATCAGGGAAGGACAGACTAATATTGTTTTCACAAACCCTGAAATGGTACATATGAGCTTCCTTGCCTGGCACCATCTCTGGAGACGCTTTTTTTCAAACCTCAAATTCATTGTTGTTGACGAGAGCCATTACTACAGGGGAGTTATAGGGAGTAATATGGCAAACGTGCTCAGACGGCTTCTCCGGGCTGCTGAACACTATGGGGCTTCCCCGCAGTTTATCTGCTGTTCGGCAACCATAGGCAACCCGAAAGAGCATACTGAAACCCTGCTGGGAAGGGAAGCAGAAGTAGTTGAGAATAACGGCTCTTCACACGGCCCTCAGAAATTTGTGTTCTGGAACCCCCCTCTTTACCTGAACGGGAGGGGGAGTACAGTAAGGAGAACCAGCTTTTCCGAAACCTCAGCCCTTTTTACGCGGGCAGTCCAGGCGGGGCTTCAGACCCTTGCTTTTACGCGGTCCAGGCAGGGAGTGGAGCGCATGTATAAGAGCTGCAGGGAACTTTTGAGGGAACGCGGCCTCGCTTCTGCGGTCTGTTCTTACAGGAGCGGCTATTTTGACAGGGAGAGGGAAGAGATCGAAAAGAAAATGAATTCAGGAGAACTCAGGGGAGTCATTTCCACAAATGCCCTTGAACTCGGGATAGATATAGGAGGGCTTGATGCCTGCATTCTTGACGGCTATCCAGGCACGGTTATGAGCGCAAGGCAGCAGGCAGGAAGGGCAGGTAGGAGCGGGAACGAAAGCCTTGTCCTTATGGTAGCCGGCACAAATGCCCTTGACCAGTATTATATGAGAAACCCGGACGACTTTTTTGCAAGAAGCAGCGAAAATGCAGTGCTTAACCCTAAAAACCCCTATATCCTTGCAGGGCACCTGCTCTGTGCAGCAAAAGAAATCCCTCTCAGGGTATCCGATGAAAAGTACTTTGGGAAAGGGTATTCAAGAGTAGTTGAGCTTCTGGAAGCCGAAGGGCTGCTTGCAGGCAGCGACCTGAAGTATTCCACTGACTCTTTCCCTTACAAACAAGTCTCCCTGAGAGGGATAGATAATAATACATACTCTCTTCTTGCTTTTGAAGGGGAAAAAAGCTTTCCTATAGAAAAGGACATAGAGGAGACCCTGGCTTTTCGGGAATGCCATCCGGGTGCGGTCTACATACACAGGGGAGAATCTTTCTACATAAACAGGGTCGACCATGAGAAAAAGGAGATCCATGCAATAAGGGCTCACGACAGCTACTACACAAAACCCATGATAGATTCGTCAGTCCTGGTGCGGGAGACCTATGCGGTAAAGCCTCTCCGGCACGCTCCCGAAGTGGAGGTCGGGCTTGGGGACGTGGAGGTAACGGACACGATTATAGGGTACAGGAAAATCCGGACCCACAGCGACGAGACCATGAGTGCCCATGACCTTGAGATGCCTCCGATAACCCTTCAGACAGTTGCCCTCTGGCTTAAGCTCCCAAATAGGCTGCAGGAGCTGATCGAAGAGCATAAGCTGGACTTTGCGGGTGGGATCCATGCTGTTGAACACGCGATGATTTCCATGTACCCTCTGCACCTGCTTGTGGACAGGAGTGATGTAGGCGGGGTTTCAACTCCCTCCCATCCCGACCTCGGGGGCAAAAGCGGGATTTTCATCTATGACGGGCACAGGGGAGGAGTGGGATATGCTGAAAAAGGCTATGACCTGATTGAAGAGGTCCTCGACGGCACCTTAAAAGCCATTGAAAGCTGCCCCTGCGAAAGCGGCTGTCCTGGCTGTATCCAGTCCCCCAAGTGCGGGAACAACAACGAACCCCTTGACAAGCACGCTGCAGTCATGCTTCTGCACGAACTCCTGGGAAAAGCCCCCTACATCCCCCCTGAGAAAAAAGAAAGGCACCTCTCTGAAGCCAGAGCCCTGAGGCAGGTCCCGCAAAAACAGGATTCCGGGGATGCCCTTGACAGGGTCAGAAGGCAGCTCAGACGGGAGACCATAAAACAGGAACCGCAGGCAGGGCAGGAGAAAAAGGAAAAGACCTTCATTGCCACGGACGAAAATGGGGAAATGATTGGAGTCATCTCTGCCCCTTCCCCGGAAAAGGCTGCAGCAAAAACCTTTCACCACAAACTCGCAGGGCAAAAGGAAGCTACGAGAGAAAAGCCCATTGACATCCGGATCAGGGACCTTGGGGCAGGCAGCGACTACCACTTCAAGGTCTGGACCGAGCTTTTCAAAAGCACAGAAAAGGGCGCATCTGATACGGAAGAACAGAAAAAGGCTGTGAGGAAACTGGTTATTAGAAGAATGAACTGAGGAAAGGAATAATTTTCAGACTCTTTGACCTTCCTCATTTCAGGCCAAATTTCAAATAAGATTTCATCAACCCTGCCTCTTATCAATATTAATGACCTGAACTAACAGCCCGGACTGTTAGCTGAGAACTTAAAATCCCCATCCGGATTATTTTTAATTGCCTGTTTTATACAGTTCCGGTAGCCCCTGATTAACCGTATATATAATTCAGAATATCCCAAATAGAATATCTGATTTTCTCCCTCGCGGCGCACAGGGCTGTAACCGACTTACCAGCCAATAAATACGTCCTCTGACCCCGAAAACCGGTTTTCAAGTCCCACCAATATTTGTAATTTGGCCCTCTTGAGCAGAGCTCACTACTAAAACCCAAAATAGTCCTCTTGAACGCAGCGAAAAGGACCGCGTACTGTTGCGATTACATCGCAACTCCCAGGAAATCTCTGGTTTCCTGTGATCCCGGGGCGCAATTCGGGCGATAGAATATATTTCAAAGAGACTTCTGGATAATTATTTACTTTTCATACATATATTCCAGTGAGTAGATGAAAGTTTTTTATACTGTGCGGTACATATAGTTAGGTAGTGGGAAAGAATATTAAAATAGTGGGAACAGGAGGAGGATTATTTGCAAAAGTTGTTTTTTCTGATGGTGTTTGCCTGCCTATTTATGGCCTTTATGCTTGCACTTTCGTTCGTCAATTTCCAGTGATTGATCAGTACAACTGGTAACTGAAATATGAACATAAAGCCTGTCAATGGAAGGGTCTCAGCGTAGATACTGTCCTGAATCCTGGGGAATGCTTGAAGAAAGTAACCTGTGGAAACTCACGGGCACGACTTCTGGCACGACTTCTACACCCCGGGTACTGACTGAAGCGGCTTTTTGCCGAAGAAGTTCGAGATCCTATTCATCGGAGGCAGGTGTAGCATGGAGGTGGTGTAAATATAAACAGAAAATATAATAATGTGCTAAAAACGGTGGGGAATTAACAGAACTTCATAACGAAATTTATATTGATAATCTTAAAGAAATTCACAGGTTATTCCGGTGCTTAACGTTCAAAATTCCAGGGGAATTACCCATGGGTGACGAAAACCAGGCTGTTGAGAAGGAAAAGATAGGCTCTGCATATGATGTAGTAATTATAGGGGCAGGGCCGGCGGGGATGTTTGCAGCTTACGAGCTTGCGGCCGGGAAACTGAAAATTCTTGTTATTGATATGGGCAGGGACATTGACAAACGCCTGTGCCCCATGAAAACCCAGAGCTACTGCATGCACTGCACTCCGTGTGAGATCATGTGCGGGGTTGGGGGCTGCGGGACGTTTTCTGACGGGACCCTGAACCTGCGGCCTGATATAGGAGGAGACCTTGCAGCCCTGACCGGAGACCAGACAGAAGCCTGGGAACTGGTGGACAGGGTTGATAAAGTATTCCTTAAATTCGGAGCTCCTCAGGGTGCTCTCCTTACCGAAGGCCCGGAAATAGAGGAGTTAAAACGCAGGGCTGCCTCGGTCGGAGCCCGGTTTATAGAGATCAAGCAGCGGCATATAGGTTCGGACAATGCTCCTGCAGTCATAGGGCGCTTCAAACAGGACCTTGTTGATAAAGGTGTGGAGTTCCTGATTGAAACCGAAGTCCAGGACCTGCTTGTTGAGGGCGGAACGTGCAAAGGAGTTATACTCTCGGGCGGAAGAGTTGTCCGTGCGCGTTACGTGCTCCTGTCGCCGGGAAGAAGGGGCTGTAACTGGGTCTCGGAAATGATTGAAAAACATGATCTTGAAGCCCGTTACGGAGGGATTGACATAGGAGTCAGGGTGGAAGTCCCTGCAATTATTATGGACCCTGTAACGAAAATCAACCGGGACCCCAAGTTCCATATCCAGAGCCACCGCTATGATGACTTTGTCAGGACTTTCTGCACAAACCAGCGCGGCTTTGTCGTAAAGGAAGAATATGAAGACTTTATTGCGACCAACGGCCATTCGATGGCAAACACGGAATCCGAAAACACCAATTTCGCATTCCTCGTCCATATCGAACTGACCGAGCCCATGGAAAACACAACCAAATACGCCCGTTCAATCGCAAAACTCGCAACAACGATCGGTGGCGGAAAGCCTGTCCTCCAGCGCATGGGCGACCTCAGGCGTGGGCGCCGTTCTACAAAAGAGCGCCTTGCCAAAAACCTGGTTATAAACACCTTAAAAGATGTCACACCCGGCGATATCTCAATGGCTCTCCCGCACAGGATAGTCATGGACATAATCGAAGGCCTTGAGACCTTAAACGAGATCATTCCCGGCGTTGCCTCGGACTCAACTCTGCTTTACGCCCCTGAAGTCAAGTTCTACGCCATGCATCTGAAAGTTGACCGCCGGATGGAAACCAGCATCAAAAACCTCTTTGCAGCAGGAGACGGAGCCGGGCTCTCAAGGGACATAGTAAATGCCGCTGCAACCGGAATCATGGCTGCAGAAGGGATTATGAAAAAGGTTAAAGAAGATATTAAATAAAGGTCAAAGAAGCCGAAAAAGTAAATTGCAAAGATTCTAAGGTTGAAAAATGACTAGAAAAATATTTTAGTTTTTTTGTTATTTTATTAATTTTGTTTTAAAAGAGGTTGCGTTCCCATCTCAAAAACCTGGAAATTCCGAAAGGAGTTAAAAGATTTAACTTTGTAACTTTTTGTTTGGGAAGAGGTTTGAGGTATTTGACTTGTGGGGTGAGAGTTTTTCGTTTTTTAATTTTAGTGTGGGGTAAATCTTTTTGGAGTAGGTGTTTGTTTGCTAGTGGGGGTGTTCAATTGATGAGAACGCAATTCATACTATGTACTCGAGGTATATATTATTTTTAACGCATAATCGCAACGCAGGCATATAATCATTAGCGGATCATATAACCTTTGATTTAGTAATTTAATATTATATTAGTTGTATAAATTGATCTAAAATAATAAAATCTAAAAATTAAAAAAAGGCTAAAAAATGCTGAAAGTGGTCATACCTGCAAGAATATCAAAAATACCAGAAATTAATAGTTAAAGTAGTGAACTACACTGAAAATTACTTCCCATCAATGGGATAGGATTTAAAAAGGACTAAAAATAATTTTATTTTATTTTATTTTATTTTATTTTATTTTATTTTTTTTAATAATATATAAAAAGAGGTTGCGTCCCCATCTCAAAAACCTGGAAATTCCGAAAAGAGTTTAAAAGATTTAACTTTCTTATTTTTAGTGTGGGAAGAGGTTTGAGGTATTTGACTTGTGGGTTGTGGGTTGAGAATTTTTCGTTTTTTAATCCTTTTAGTGTGGGGTAGATCTTTTTGGAGTAGGTGTTTGTTTGCTAGTGGGTGTTCAATTGATGAGAACGCAAGTTATACTATGCATCTGGAGTATATATTATTTTTAACGCATAATTACAACGCAGGAATATAATCGTTAGAGAACCCGAATAACTTTTCGTTTGATAGTTTAACTTACTCTCGACAGGTCGACATAAGATTAGGAGGATTATTACTGATGGTGTTTCTCACATATTAGATAAATAGATAATGGACCAAAATAAAAGAACTCTTAACTTCCTCTTCCACCCCTCAATGAACAAAAACGCATCGTTGAAAAAGTCGAGCAGCTCATGGGTTTGTGTGATGAACTAGAATTAAAACTGAGAAAAGAGAGGGAAGATAGCGGGAAACTTATGGAAACGGTTGTCAGGAGTTTGTTAGAAGGAGCCGCCGCCGAAATATAAAAATCAAGTTGTGAATCTTCACCAAAAGTTAGTCCCCCTGAGCGCAGCGAAAAGGATCGCGTAATGTTGCGATTACATCACAATTCCCAGAAAATCTTCGATTTACTGTGATCCCCAAGCGCAATTCGGGTGGCGAAACGCAGGAAGCAAAAAGCAGGAAAAAGAGAATTGAAAAGACATCTGTAATATGGGGATTGGGCATCTGGATATTGGGGAGTTGGGGGGTATGGGGGGTTATTAAAAAGAGTTAAAAACAAGTCTTTAATGACCTTTCCAGATGCCCAATATTCTAGTGGATTTAATGATATATATAGTTAAAGATTAGTCGTTTATTAGTGAAGTACCATCAAGGCAACTGTGTCTGATTTGCAGGCAAACGACTTAAACTAAAAATAGAACCAGAGTTGTTCTAAGTCCTCTTGAACAAAGCTCACTGCGAGAAACTATAAATTAGCCCCCATGAGCAAAGCGAAAAGGGCAGCGTACTGTTGCGATTACATCACAACTCCCAGAAAATCTCCGATTTCCTGAGATCCCGAGGCGCAATTAAGGTGAGGCGCAATTAGAGAAATACAGCCTGTAATTTTGTAGCTTAGTCCTCTTGAGCGCAGCGAAAAGGACCTCGTGCTGTTGCACTTACAGTGCAACTCCCAGAAAATCTCCGATTTCCTGTGATCCCGAAGCGAAACTCGGGTGCCGAAGCGAAACTCGGGAAGGACAACAGGAACATTGAGTGCAAAGGAATTTAATTTTGAAGCTTCATTTTCCGGAACTTGGCTAATAGAGATATTTGATCATGGATTTATTTGATCATGGATTTATTTGATCATGGATTTATTTGATCATGGATTTATTTGATCATGGATTTATTTCAGGTTACCAGTTCAGATTGGTCAAACTCATGATCTTTTATCCCTTTTTCACTTATCCTTTGCCTGAGCAGATCAAGCACTTCTTCATCCGAGACATCATACCAGTTTTCATAAACCTGAGCAACAGCCCTGAAATAGACAGGTATATCGAGTACTACGAGTTCATCGGCTTCTTTTGCTATCGCTTCTGCTGCCTCTCTTCCTGCCACAGGCACAGCAACTACAATTTTTCCTGCCTTCCGGGCTCTGCAGAGTTTAATTGCTGCCCGCATGGTAGAACCCATAGCAATCCCGTCATCGACAAGTATTATTGTTCTTCTTGATAGTTTAGGCAGGGGATTTCCCCCTCTGAAAGCATTTACGCGCCTTTCGACCTCAGCAATCTGTTCCTGTTTGATCTTTTCAATAGTTTCCCTGGTGAGCCAGTAGCCGGCATTTTTTATAATGAAAGTGCTTCCATTCTCGGCTATTGCCCCGAATCCGGCTTCAGGATTGTCAGGAAAAGGCAGTTTCCTTACAATAATAAGGGAGAAATCAGCTCCCAGCTTCCTTGAAACCTGCAGTCCCACTTCCACCCCCCCGCGCGGAATAGCAAGGATCAGAGGGTTTTCAGGCCTGTACATTTCAAGAGCTTGAGCCAGTTTCTCTCCTGCATCTTTACGGTTTTTGAACATACTTCCTCCTCAGCTTCCCCCTTAACTTCCTGAGTTTGTCCCTCTTTCAATACCCCATTAAAAAACAACCCTTACAGGTGGGCTGTAGACCTCAACTGAAGAGCCTGAGGGGAGGGTCGTTTCCGGCAGGCAGAGGGCCAGTACCTGCTTTGCAACATCTTCCGGTTTGAGAGTCGGCACATCGGAGTATATGGAGTGGTACATCCGGGTGTCCACACCTGCAGGGCAGACTGCATATACCTGCAGGCCTCCCCCCACCTCGTAAGCAAGAGCTTCGGTTAGGCCTATTATCGCAAATTTCGAGGCGCAGTAAACCGAAAGCTTAGGGACCCCACGTTTTCCTTCCTCTGAAGCGATGTTGATGATCCGGCCGTTCCCCCGCTTCAGCAGCTGGGGCAGGGCATACTTTGTGCAGTAAAAAATCCCTTTCACGTTTGTGTCCATTATTTCATCATATTCCTCTGTCGAGGTTTCCACAAGGTACTTATTGTATGCTACTCCGGCATTATTCACCAGAATGTCAATCCTCTCAAAGGCATTTACTGCCTTTGAAATAAGATCCTTAACATCTCTTTCTACCCTGAGATCGGTCTTTACTGCAAGAGCCCTTCCTCCTTTTCTCTCAACCATCCGGGCAGTTTCCCTAATCTCTTTCCCGGTTCTTGCAGCAATTACAACGTCGGCTCCTTCTCCTGCCAGCGCCAGGCAGATGACCCTTCCAATTCCCCTTCCCCCACCGGTTACAATAGCTGTCTGACCTTTCAGTTTCATAGAAGTCCCTTTATTAATTCTTTAGCAGGATGAAGGATATATCTTTGGAAGCATAGTTTCTGAGAAAGAGTTCTGAAAAGGAAATCATCAAGCTTAGCCCTGTTCAGGCTAAAAATCCTGAAGGAAAACTGAACCAGATGTAAAACTGGATCAGAAGTAAAACTGAACCAGATATAAAACTGGATCAGAAGTAAAACTGAACCAGATGTAAAACTGGATCAGAAGTAAAGCTTAACCTGAGCAAATATCCGCCAACAAAGTCATAAAGAGGGAGGATAAAGACAATTCAGGCATATTCTCCCTTGCATGCCTTTTCGGTTATCCGTAAAACCAATGTTTCCCATCCTTTATAGCCTATCAGAGCAGCGGGACCGGCGGGGCATAGACCTCGATGACCGAGCCTGAAATTATGTTTGACTCCGGGAGAGCCAGTTCCAGGACCTTTTCAGCAACGTGATCCGGTTTGAGCACAGGCCTGTCCTTGAACATGGAATGGTACATCTCCGAGTCCACTGCCCCCGGGCAGACGGAATAGACCATCACCCTTCCGCTCAACTCGGAAGCCAGGGCTTCTGTCATTCCGTTTACCGCAAACTTCGAGGCACAGTAGACGGAAAGGTCTGAAAGCCCGTGCTTGCCTGCGCCTGAGGAGATATTAATTATCTTGCCGTTTTCGCTCTTTTCAAGATAAGGCACAGCGTATTTCGTGCAGAGGAAAGTCCCCTTAACATTTGTATCCATCATCTCGTCGTATTCTTCAATTGAGGTCTCTTCTATGTGGTTCATGTGTACGACCCCTGCATTGTTGACGAGGATATCAATCCTCCCACACTTCTCGATGGCCTTCAGGATCATACCCTCAACATCCGCTTCAGATCTCACATCTGCCTGGATCTCAAGGGATCTGCTCCCTATGTTTTTGACCATTCTTGCGGTTTCTTCGATTTCTTCCCTGTGCCTTGCCACAATGACAATATTTGCCCCCTCTTTTGCCAGCGACAGGCAGACCGCCCTCCCGATCCCCCTGCCCCCTCCAGTTACGATTGCTGTTTGGCCTTTTAAGCTCATCATCGGTATCACCTGTACTTGAACAGTTTTATCCAGTAATTTTTTATTTAATCTCAAATTTAATAATCGGATCGGAGGACGCATATACTTTTGGAAACATAGTTCCATAATAGGGTTCAGGAATAAATATCTCTTTCAAACTTAATTTCTTGCGACATGTTCTTTCATACCTGGTTTCAGGTTATTTTTCTATTGATTAACTTGCCTTCCTTGAAAAAAAGCACTGATTTCTCCGGAGCCCTGGCTGAGTTCCTGATGGCAGGAAGATGAAAGTTAGAGCTGCCGGTTTATTCCAGATATTATTCAGGTTCACTCAAGATATTATTCAGGTTCACTCAAGATATTCGCCGTCCAGATAGCAATACTTCCAGTCTTCTCCGGGCTGGAAAGACTGAATTATGGGGTGTCCGGTCTCCTGAAAGTGTTTTGTTGCATGCTTGTTTTTTGACATGTCACAGCATCCCACGTGCCCGCAGATAAGACATATCCTCAAATGCACCCACCTGTCTCCGCTTTTCAGGCATTCCCCACAACCCTTTGAGCCCGGTTCTACATCTTCTATTTGTATCAAATCTTTGTGCTCACAAACCATGGTTTTCCTTCTGTTCAATTTCTTAAAACGTGAATCATGTGACAGTCACCTTGCTAAACCTCCACCTTGCAATAAGGAACATTATTCCTGCAAAAGCCAGCAGGGCAAGGAAGGAGACAAGGATATCGCTCTGGGTGTAAGTATAACGGATTCCTATTGCAGAAAAGTCGCTCCCTATTGCAAAATACCTGATCCCGCTGACCAGGTGGGTAAGGGGATTGATTGTGGACAGGGCCCGAAGCAGTGGAGGAAAAGAACTTACAGGATAGAGAGCATTGCTCGTGAAAAAGAAGGGCATGGTAAGCAGGGTTATCACTGCCTGCATTCCTTCCGGGCTTTCCATGCTTATGGCGATTGCAGCCGAGAGAAAGAGGAAGCCCAGGGAAAATATCCCGACAAAGAGCATGATCCCGAGCAGGGAAACTAGAAGCTGCATCGGGCTGTAGCCTTCAAAAAACTGGACCCCGAGCAAAAGCCCGAACCCCATGATAACGGAGGCCTGGATAAAGGACTTGGTCATGCCTGAAAGCCCTATCCCTATAATGATGTGGATTCTCGGAAGCGGGCTTGAAAGAGTTTCCCGCATAAGCCCCCAGTTTTTGTCAAAGAGCAGCACGGTCCCCCCGAAGAGGCTTGTAAAAAGCGTGGTCATGGCAATGACGCCTGCCCCTATGAAGGTAAGGTAGTTAACAGACCTGACCCCGGGAAAGACCGGGAGAGTTGCAGTCACCCGATCAAAGTTGTTGGACATCGCAATTCCGAAAAAGGCAAGCCAGAGAGCCGGCTGGACAAGAGACGCAAACAGGAGGGTCCTGAACCTGACAAACCTGAGCATATCCCGCCAGTAGATGGTAAGAAACCCCGTGTGCATCTTTAACGCCTCCCTGCCCGCACGATTGCCACCGACCCCTTCTCTGCTCCCTCGTCCCTGAACTCCCTGCCGGTGTAGTGGACAAAAACATCATCCATTGAAGGTTTTTTGAGGTTTACGGCCTTAACCCTGATCCCCCCGTTTCGAAGTAGATCCATGATCTCAGGCAGCAGATAGGTGCCGTCCACATTGACCATGACAACTATTCCCTTTGATTTTTCCCTGATCCCTTTTACACTGGAAAGCCCTTTGAGCAAACCTGAAGCAGCAGCATTGTCACTGCTTTCCAGATAGATAAGGTCCTGTCCAAGGGCGTTTTTTAACTCCCAGGGCTTGCCCGTGACAATGATTTCTCCGTGGTCTATGATACTGATCCTGTCGCTGAGCTGGTCGGCTTCGTCCATATAATGGGTTGTCAGGAAAATGGTTGTGCCTTGCTGGTTGATATCCTTTACATATTCCCAGATCCTTATTCGGGTCTGAGGGTCAAGTCCGAGTGTAGGCTCGTCCATGAAAAGCACTTTTGGCCGGGTCATAAGCCCCCTTGCGATCTCAAGCCTGCGTTTCATCCCACCGCTGAGGTGCCTTGTCAGAGTATCCCGCTTTCCTTCAAGTTCGACCAGTTTAATAAGCTCTTCAATCCGTTCCTGCCTTGCAGTTTTCGGCATGGAATAGAGCCTTCCGTGGTACTCCAGGATCTCCCGCACAGTCATGTCCCGATCAAGGGTCAGCTCCTGAAAAACAATCCCTATGGATTCCCTTACCTTTTCAGGCTCTTTTTCCACGTCATAGCCGGCAACCTTTGCTGTCCCCTTCTGGATCATCAGCAGGGTGGTGAGGATATTGATTACAGTACTCTTCCCAGCCCCGTTTGGCCCGAGAAAAGAGAAAATCTCGCCTTCCTGAACAGTAAAACTGATGTTATCGACGGCTTTTACGTCGCCGAAGGAATATTCAAGGTCATTTACCTCGATGATGCTGCGTTCCAGTGTCAGGACCCCTATTCCCTTTTCCTAAGGAGATTCGACCTTAAGCGATAAATAGATACTTTACTTCCGGGCTGGCATTTTCCAGAAGTCCAGTTAAAGTGATCTAAAAAAGTTTTAAAATATATTGAAAGAAAACCTGTTTTGAGCCGAAAGGCCCTGATTATGAACCATAAGTAGCTTGATTCCAATAAAGAGTCAGGGTCTACTTATCTCATACCCAGGGCACTCACCGCCAGCTTTGTGGGCGGCCTTTTGAGAAAAGCAGATTTCTGATAAATGATTGTAAAAAAGTTCCAGGCCGCAAAGCAGCCAGGCTTTTTTTCTGCGAAGGACGTCTCTATTCTTAAGGCCTTCATTTTCCAGAGATAAATAACTTAATTCCCTATAATATACTCCTTCAAATCCGATTTCAGAATCCTTTCGATTTCTTCCCAATTGCTGTCCCTGGTTTCGGTAAACATGTACCCGAAGAAGCCGTACTTCTCATGGTCGGCTTTCCTGAGTTCCAGGGGCTTTTCAATGTCCGAAAGCAATTTTTCATAATCAAAAGCCTTTATTTCATTCAAATTCAAATCTACCGGCTTGTTCAGCATCACAAGGCAGAAGCTCTTTCCCTCCCTGCCTTCGAGAATCCTTTTCCAGTCCGGTTCAAGCTGCCCAAGGAAGTACCTGTAAGTGTTAATCCCATATGCAAAATAGGCGAGATCTGTTGTACACCAGCCGGCAAAACGCATGGGGTTCACCTCAATGGGCTGGATTCTCCTGTCGTTACCTATCCGCAGCTCGATATGGAGGGGAAAATTCTTAAGCCCTGCCAGTTTCCCTATTTCCTTCAAAAGGTCTTCCACAGCTTCCCGATAGGTTTCTATAACCGATTTTGAAGTAAAGTATACCCTGTCGCTAACATCGTTTTCCGAAGAGAAAATGTGCTTGAAGATGTTCAGGACTACCGGCTTTCCTGCGCTGTTGAAGTAAGCATCAACCGCAAACTCTTCTCCTTCGATATTTTCTTCGATAATGAATTTTCCGGTATCAAGCACCTGAATCGGATAGCGTCCCTTAATTTCCTCGACTTCGGCTTTTATGCGCTGAAGGACTGAAAACCATTCCCCATCGGTTGAAACCTTATATACCCCAAGGCTGAAAAAGCCTACAGAGGGCTTTATGATGAAGGGCTTTTTGATCTCCTCAACCCGGATCTCATCCAGCTTTTCAAACTCAACGCCCTGGAAATAGAAGTCAGGGTATATCCTTTCCAGCAGTTCTCTGAATTTGATTTTGTTCTTGAAAAGTTCAATTTTTGCAGGCAGCCCTGTAAAATCCAAATTTTCAGAAATCCAGCCAAGGGAGTTTTCGGAGTTGGAATAAAGGGAACATTCACCCTTTTCTTTTATTAATTCTATAAACTCAGCTTCTTCAAGGAGCCTCAGCTCTTTTTTGGCATTTATTTCGGCTGCCATTTCATTTTTTAAAACCGGAATCTGCATCTCTACAGCAGTATCTTTTAAAAAGTCGGAGACGTAGGGGTGGTCGAGTATTAACATTTTTATAACCTTTTTTATGGTCTTTCGGCCTGGAAACCTGAAGTCAGATAATAAGATAGGTTAGTAATATTTATTGTGGAGCTATTAGAAATCTCTTCGTCTCTTTTTATCAGAACGTCTCTTTGTATCAGAACGTCTCTTTGTATCAGAACGTCTCTTTGTATCAGGATGTTGTGCGGGAAATAAGTTTTAAAAGAATATTTTTGTCATCGGAATCTATCCAGCCGGTGAAATAAAGGACTGCAGCAAAAACCGGGATGGAAGCAGCACTGAGGACGAGAATATCCATATATGGCCTGAACAGGATAATGAGTAGAGATATCACGCCTGCTCCTATAAGGGGAGAAACGGCTCCTTTGAGCGGGTTTTCGTGTAAAAGGTTTTTATGGATCCAGAATATACCAAACATCATTGACCCGAATACTGAAAATACAGTCGCGATAGCTGCACCTACGTAGCCATTTGAAGGGATCAGTATCAGGTTTAAAATTACGTTTAGAAATGCGGCTAATATGGCTGTTTTTGAGATTATTTGCTGGTTCCCGCTCGAAACGCATGTGGAACTGATAAGAACACTTATGAACGTGATAGCTGTTGCCCAGATAAGGATTTGCAGCGCAATTATTGATTTCTGATATTCCGGTCCGTAAAAGGTCAGAATGATTTTCTCCGAAGCAAAGGTTACCAGGACTGCAATCAGCAGACCTGCTGCGAAAAGATACTTAAAAGTCCTGGCATATGCAAAACTGAATGAATCAAAAGAATCCTTAAAATATTTTGACATCAAAGGAAATGTGGAAGTTGTAAACGCTGTTGGAAGGAAAACAAGCGCATCCGTAAGGCGATATGCAGCAGAATAAAACCCGACTTCAGCATCTCCCCGTAAAAAGGAGAGCATAAGGACATCAATCCTGAAATATACAACAGTAAAGACCGAGGCGACTGCAATCGGAATAGCTTCTTTTAATAGCTGTTTTATTAAAGAGAGATCAACATCGAAGGATACTTTAACTAATTTTTTTGAGAAAAGGATCATCAATAAATTATGTATAAGGGTGGCTGAAACCGAGGCAAAGATAAAAACATTAAGTGTCGAATGATTTGCAACAGCCAGAAAAATAAATGTAAGAAGAAAGACCCTGCTGATCAGGTTGAAAAATAAAGAGTATTCCATTCTCAATTTTGCTTCATATATAGTTCCGTAGGCTCCGGTTCCGCTGATAAGCAATCCGAGAGACATTATATACAATGCATTTTTTGTGGAGGGGGGGAAATTTATGATATTTATAAAAATAAAAGCTAAGATTAATGCAACGAACGCAAGGAAGAATTTTATTATCGTCCCGTTGCCGATCAGTTTCCCTGCCTTTTCGGGATATTTTGCAGCCTCCCTTACAAGTATTTGATGGACTCCCATATCAGGGATGAAACTGAAAAAATAGATAAAAGCAAAAGCAAAACAATATATTCCGTAGTCCTCGGGGCCCAGGTAACGGGCAATGTATAACATGGCGAAGAAACTGAGAATATTTGTTGTTATGCCGTTAAGAAACAAAAACCCGCTATTTCTCGCAAGGTATTTAATAGTCTGCATAAAAATATCTCTAAGGACAATGTGACAAAGGAATATAACTTTATTGTTGAACTTATTCTGAAGCCATTATTAAAGTGTGCACAAAATAATACATCTTCCGGAATAAAATTCGTTGGAAACTGGTAAAACTCCTTAATACGGCAACTATTTATCCTCGTAAATTTCTTTGTATAAAGGGGGAGAGTGAATTATTTGTGTATGTTTTGATAACGCCTGTTAAGGATGAAGAAAAGAATCTTCATGAGGTAATCGAGTCCGTAATTTCCCAGACTGTAAAACCTGTTCTCTGGTTGATTATTGATGATGGAAGTACTGACAATTCTCCAAAAATAATACACAGCTTTGTGTCCAAACATGCCTGGATAAAAACTATACGTTTGCCGCCTCATCCGAGAGACATAATTTTTCACGTATCTTATGTATATAAGTCCGGATTTGATTTTATTGTAAAATATTGCGGCAGACATAAAATCCAATATAGTTTTATTGCTTCAATGGATGCGGATACAGTACTGGAAAAAGAATACTTTGAAAAGATATTGCATAAATTTGAATCCAGCAATAAGTTAGGTATTGCAAGTGGAGGACTATACCATGAAATTGATGGAAAATTAAAGCTGTCCGGACAGGCTGAAAACTTCCCATCAGGCACCGGAAGAGTCTGGTCAAAAGAATGCTTTTTTGATACTGACGGCTTTTCATTAGAACCTTCTGCGGATTCAATCTCAAATATAAAAGCCATAATGCGGGGCTGGCAGATTCAAAGATTTAACGAAATACAGATGGTAGAAAAAAGATTAACAGGCAGTGCAGAAGGTTTGTGGAAGGGGTACAAATACAATGGATACATGGCTTACTATCTAAATAAAAATCCAATCTTAATATTACTGAATGTGTTTAATTATACCCTGAAAAAACCACACTATACCGGAATAGCCTTTTTACTGGGGTATATAAGGCCCTTTATTAAACGCGAAGAAAGAATAAAAGACAGGGAAATCCGGGAATATTACTGGACTTCGAGGTTAGTCGAATACAAGAATTTAGTAATTGGCAGACTAAAATCCCTGGTTTCCACAACTTAAATAATATTTTTTTCGGAAGAATTTCCGTTAAAAACGATATTTAAAAATATTTTCTTCAAGCTCCAGCCAGTGAAGTTTTCAGAATTTATAAACTTGTTTTCCTCAAAAAGTCTCAGAGATCTTTTTCTGTATGTATTCCGGCTACTGTTTCGGTTCTCAAAATCGGAATTTGCAGTTCTGCATCAGTGTCTTTTAAAAATTCAGAGACGTAGGTAGAGGATTAACATTTTTCGAACCTTTCCTATGGTTGTCCATATAATAATGAGAATTGTTCAACCAATCAAGAATAAATTTAACTCGATATTAGCTCCATAGTATGGAGTGAAAATATGAAAATCCTCAAAACCCTCTCCCGCCTCTACATTCCCGACCTGAACTCTGCCCTCGAATTCTACGAAGAACTACTCGGCACACCCTCAGCCATGCGTTTTGAAATCCCACAAATCGGCCTGGAACTGGCTCAGGTAAGAAACATTTTACTCATAGCCGGCTCGGACGAAGCCCTGAAACCTTTCAGAAGCACGCAGGCTACATTTCTTGTTGATTCTCTCGATGAGTTCAGGGCTTTTCTGGAAGAAAAAGGAGCAGAAATTATCCGGGGACCGGATAAGGTTCCGACAGGCAGGAATATGACAGTAAGACATCCGGACGGGGCGGTAATAGAGTATGTGGAACACTCAAAATCCCCGTGAAAGAAGTTCGATCAATTCAAGCGGCAAAATCTGTAAAATCACTGTTTAAAGTTTAAAAATTGATTTCTATTGGGGGTGAGAGGAAACTTCCTGCATTTAAAATTGACCTGTTTATATAGGAGCTCATCCCAAAACCAATTTTATTCTCAAATCAGTAAAGTTTCAGAACTATTTTCATGATCAGAAACTCTATTGATTATTCTGAATACGGGATTTGGAGAAGCAATTTTGAGTTTTGGGATCGGCTCTAGAATAACCCATATGATATTATTTTAAGCTCCCAGTAACTTTACTGTAGTTTACTGATGGAGACTCCTTGAAGGGGGTAGTATATGAACAGTAATGTCAAAAATCTACGTTTTTCACCTCTGCCCATTGAAGAATAGGAACGGGGAGACACAGCGGGAAGTCCCCTTCCTTGCCTTTGTCAGAAGGCAGGTGGGGGTAGTTCACTTCCCCCTTACCTTACGAATTTGCGAACAAACGGTATGTAACTAAGCCAGGATTTTCTTGCTTTTGTTTCCGGTTTTTCCACTGGGTTTTCCAGCTTTTTCTCGGTGTTCGGTGAGCTCTTCTGGTTATCCTGTTGCTTCTGGTTATCCTGTTGCTTCTGGTTATCCTGTTGCTTCTGGTTATCCTGTTGCTTCTGGTTATCCTGTGCCTTTTTCGGGGAATTCTGCGGCTTTTTTGGTTTTTCCTCAGGTTTTTTCGGAATTTCTGATTTTTCCGCGGGCTCCGGGAGTTTCAGCAGAACCTTCAGGTCTTCTTCAACGGTTGCGTTCGGCCTGATATTGAAGTTTTCGACCAGCACTTTAAGGACGTTCGGAGAAACAAAGGCCGGAAGCGTAGGGCCGAGAGTGATATCTTTTACGCCGAGGCTCAGGAGGGCGAGCAGCACGAGCACAGCTTTTTGCTCGTACCAGCCGATGTTGTAGGAAATCGGCAGGTCGTTTATGTCCTTCAGGCCAAAAGCTTCTGCAAGCTTCTGGGCTATTACCACAAGCGAGTAAGAGTCATTACACTGCCCGGCATCTATAACTCTTGGGATTCCTCCGATGTCGCCGAGATCCAGCTTGTTGTACCGGTATTTGGCACAGCCCGCGGTCAGGATCACTGTGTCTTTCGGAAGAGCTTTTGCAAACTCGGTATAGTAGACCCTTTCCCTGTGTCTGCCATCACAGCCTGCCATCACGATAAACCTGCTGATCTGTCCGGTTTTTACGGCGTCTATGATTTTATCCGCAACCGAGAGGGCTGCCACATGCGCAAAGCCTCCGATGATTGTCCCGCTTTCCAGCTGCTCGGGGGGTTTGCAGGTCTTTGCCTGTTCGATGAAGGCGGAGAAGTCCTTTGTACCGTCTTCTTTTTCGTAGATGTGGGTTACCCCTTCAAAGCCCACGACCCCTGTGGTGTAGATCCTGCCAATGTAGGAGTCCTTTGGCGGGATTATACAGTTGGTAGTCATCAGGATCGGGCCGTTGAACTTTTCGAACTCTTCGTTCTGTTTCCACCAGGCGTTACCGTAGTTGCCTGCGAAATTATCGTACTTCTTGAAAGCCGGGTATGCGTTTGCAGGCAGCATCTCCCCGTGGGTGTAGACATCGATTCCGCTACCCTTCGTCTGCTCAAGGAGCTGTTCAAGGTCCCACAGGTCGTGTCCACTTATAAGGATTCCTGGCCTGTTTTTCACACCGATGTTGATTGCCGTCGGCTCAGGGTTTCCGTAAGTTTCGGTGTTTGCTTTGTCGAGCAGGGCAAGGGTTGAGACGCCTTTCTGCCCGCATTCCAGAACCAGGCCGATTAGAGCTTCTACTCCCACGCTGTCGTCTGTGGTAGAAACCAGCCCTTTTTCAATGAACTCAAAGATTGATTCGTCTTTATACCCGAGGATATAGGCATGATGAGCATAAGCCGCCAGCCCCTTCATTCCGTAGGTCAGAAGTTCGCGAAGAGACCTGACATCTTCATCCGCAGTTGAGTGGACAGCAACATCCGGACTATCTATGTTTTCAGGAGTTACTGCAGCCACGGCAGGCAGGGCTTTTTCTGAGGATGCCTGCTCAGCGGGCAGTTTTGCCTTAATACCGTCGCGCAGTTCAAACCCTTTCTGAATAAGGGATTCGATCTGTTTCCCGTCAAAATTGGTATTTGTAAGGGTGGAAAAGAAGCTGTCAAGCACGAACCTGTCGGTGGTTTCTTCATTAAGGCCTTCAGCCCTTGCTTTCTGGTTATAATATGCGATACTTTTAAGGACATAGAGTAATCTGTCCTGAAGATCCGCAACTTCCCCCTTCTTTCCGCATACTCCGTTTTTCGTACAGCCTTTTCCGTTAAGTGCTTCCTCACATTGATTACAGAACATATTTTATCCACCTCAAATCTGTTTACACAGTTAATCTGCACAGTTAATCTGCACAGTTAATCTGCACAGTTGATTTGCACAGTTGATTTCCAATTTTCCCTTTGTTTTCAAGGTCTCAAATGCAATACCTTTTTGATACTGCTATCATTATGATACTAGTTTCTATGTGATACCAAATCATATATAGCAGACAGTTTCGAAGTGGGTATCAGTATCGAAGCTGATACCAAAGAAAAAGCTTATCAAGATTGGGAAGCGGAAAAGCACTAATGAAAAAGGAAAAAACCTGAAAACTGCTTTTTGAGTTTTAATTCGAATAAAAAAGAAATCGACCCGAAGGTCGATAGTACTGAATTAGTTACCGTTTGTCTCTCTATTTTTCAGAAGCTCCAAAGCCAGTTCCTTGAGCTTGTATTTCTGGATTTTGCCGCTTGCGGTCAGAGGGTACTCATTTACTATGAAGACATGCTTCGGAACCTTATAGCGTGCGATCTTGCTTATGGCATAGTCCCTGACATCGGCTTCCGTAAGGTCTGCACCTTTTTCGGGGATAACAAAGGCTCCTACGAGTTCCCCATATTTCTTATCGGGTATACCAACCACCTGGGCATCTTTGACACCGGGCATGGCGTGCAGGAACTCTTCAATTTCCCGGGGATAGATGTTTTCCCCGCCCCGGATGATCATGTCCTTTATGCGTCCGGTGATCCTGTAATAACCTTTCTCGTCACAGGTCCCAAGGTCTCCGCTGTGCAGCCAGCCCTCTTCATCAATCACTTTTTTAGTTTCTTCCGGCATCTTGTAGTAACCCTTCATGATATTATATCCACGGCAGCAGAGCTCTCCTACTGTGTTAGGAGGCACTGGCTCATTTGTGGATGGGTCAACCACTCTGACTTCAACGCCAGGGAAGGACTTTCCCACGGTCTCAACTCTGAGTTCTACAGGATCGTCGATAGTTGTCTGGGTCATTCCCGGAGATGCTTCCGTAAGCCCGTAGACACTCGTGATCTGATGGCAGTGCATATCTTTTACGACCTTTTTCATGGCTTCCACGGGGCAGGTAGAACCAGCCATAATCCCGGTCCTCAGGGTAGAGAGGTCGAACATATCAAACATGGGATGGGTGTACTCGGCGATGAACATCGTAGGTACGCCGTAAAGTGCGGTACACTTCTCTTTCTGGATTGCAGCAAGCACAAGCAGGGGATCGAAAACCTCAAGCATAACAAGCGTTGCCCTGTGGGTCAGGACAGCCATAACCCCGAGCACGATTCCAAAGCAGTGGAAAAGAGGTACGGGCAGGCAGAGCCGGTCTTCATGGGTGAATTTCTGGCGGTCGCCAATGGAGAGCCCGTTATTCAGGATATTTTTGCTGGTCAGCATAACGCCTTTCGGAAAACCGGTAGTCCCTGAGGTGTACTGCATGTTGACCACATCATCCCCGCGAACATTTGCCATAATCTCTTTAAGCTCGTCGTCCGGATAATGGCTGCCAAGGAGCATTAGCTCGTTGGTGTTGTACATTCCCCTGTGCTTTTCCTGTCCAACATAAATTATGCTCTTCAGGCATGGGAAATTTTTACTTTTCAGGCGCCCTCTTTCGGAACTTTTTAGCTCAGGGACCAGTTCATTGATAATATTCAGGTAATCAACGTCCCTGAAACTATCGATAAGAGCAAGTGCCTTCATATCTGACTGTTTGAGCACATACTCAACTTCATGGCTCTTGTAGGCGGTATTTACCGTAACGAGCACTGCCCCGATCTTTGAGGTGGCAAACATGAAGGTAAGCCAATCAGGGACGTTCTTTGCCCAGATCCCTACATGGTCTCCCTTTTTTATCCCGATTGCAAGCAGCCCTTTTGCAAGGTTGTTTACCCTTTCATTGAATTGACCGTAAGTAAAACGCAGGTTACGGTCCGGATAAATGATAAACTCGTGTTCAGGGTCTATAGCTACCTGTTTTTCAAAGTATTCTCCTAGAGAATCTTCTATAAGATGCATGGTTTCAGCCTCTTTTTCTGGACTACTTTCAGAAACTTCAAGCTTATGAATGGGGGTTTATATCCAGGCCAGTCAAGGGCGTTCCTGAAGTATATTTAAATCGAGCAGGGAGAATCCGTTTCTGCGTCCACCGGGGAGGCGTCCATTGAAGGGAACATGTGCCTTTTAAGGACCTCGCGGATAGATTCCGGAAGGGGGAACGCTTTCTGGAGTTTGAAGTCATAATAGACCAGTACTGCCTGGCCTTTGACCTTGAGTTCCCCTTCCTGCCAGGCTTCATGCCCGACAGTAAAGGAACTATTACCGATCTTTGCAACAAAGGTCCTGATCTCCACATCGGACCTGAAATACATCTGGTTCACAAAATCAAACTCGGTTCTTACAAGAATCAGGTGCCACACATCAGGGCTAAGGTTAAGGTCCGGTGAGAAAAGCCTGAAAATGGAGTTTCTTCCCGTTTCGAACCAGACTGGAAGGACTGTATTGTTTACATGCCCCAGACCATCAATATCTCCAAAGCGCGGACTAACATTTATACTGAACATTCTGGATTCCCTAGCTTTTAATATCTGTACTCAATTACCAATTTTTTAATCAAAACTTCTGCCATTGAAGTCACAGTCTTACTCTCTTACCTACTCAACTGAGGCTCTCAGAGAGGAGCATAGACTACAGCCATTATTCGGGCATCCTCTGTTCCCGCTGCATGGAGGTCATGAGGAACAATGGAATCGTAATAGATGCTGTCTCCGACACTCAGCCTGTGAACATCCTTGCCGTAGAAGATTTCAATTTCTCCGGAAAGGACATAGATGAACTCCTCCCCTTCATGAGAAGAGAGTTTGTGGCTTTCCTCAGGAGAGGGATGGATGTCAATGATGAAAGGCTCCATATGGCGGTCTGCTTTATCCGAGGCAAGAGCGTAAAACTCAAGAGCACTCTTCTTTGGTCTCTCGGTCTTTCCGGAAAAACGGACCACATTTTCGGATAGCCCTGCTCTTACCACTACAGGCCCGCTCTGGGGCATGTCGTCTAGAAAAGTCCCGAGACGGACGCCTAAAGCCCGAGCAATCTTTAAAAGAGGGGTTAAGGACGGAACGAGGGCTCCGTTTTCTAACTGCTGGATTAACTCCACGCTGCTCTGACTGGCTTCAGCCAGTTCTTCAACAGTCATATCCTGGGCTTCTCTAAGATGACGTATCTTACCGCCGACACGGTTCTCTTCTGACATAATTCTGTTTCCTCAAACACATTTTTTAGGTAACGGATCTGGCAAAAAAATGTAAACCAGAATCCCTATAAACAGCCTGTAAAGCTTATCTCTTTTGTATCTCTCTATTATAAAAAATATACGTTCAGACCCGCTTTTCGAAGTAATAATTAAAAAACAATTGTTAACAAAAACCAAAAACCAGTTAGAAGAAAAAAGGAAAAATTAGAAAAAAAGGAAAATGGAAAAAAGTAAAAAGTAAAAAGTAAAATCGGGAAAAGTAAAAAGTAAAAAACTACCGCTTTCCTGAACTCACTGAAACTCGAAATTGCACCTGATCCCCTTAGGATCAAAACAGAGGTTGCAGGATACACACCTTGCCTTTTTAGCCTCTCCTGATTTAAGCTTTAAAACAAGGTCAGGTTCGCTGATGAACGTCCTGCTCATGGATATAAGGTCTGCAAACCCGTCTGCAAGAAGATCCTCCATAACAGAAAGAGACCTGATACCACCTACAAGGATTACCGGGATATCCACTGCACTTTTGATCATTTTTGAGTAGTTCTTGAAATATGCCTCTTTTGCGGGAGAGTTTATTGCAGTTTTTATGGTTACCCCGCCTGCTTCACCTATCCCTCCGCTGACCTCGATTGCACATATACCTGCCTTTTCCAGAAGCTTTGCAATTTCCACGCATTCAGGAGCATCGAGTCCCAGCCCTGCCTTTGAGGAACCTGGCAAAAAACCATCCGTTGCATTCATTTTTACAAGAACAGGAAAATCGTCCCCAGCTTCCTCTTTTATGCGCTTTACTATCTCCGTAACTATCCTTGCCCGGTTTTCGACGGAGCCTCCCCACCTGTCATTCCGCCTGTTTGTGTAGGGAGAGATGAAATTGCTTAAAAGGAAACCATGGGCACAGTGAAGCTGGACTCCGTCAAACCCTGCAGCCTTTGCCCTCACAGCTCCCATGGTAAAAGCCTCAATCATTTCAAGGATTTCCTTGTCGGTCATCTCCCTGGGGACTACTGACGAATGCCCGTTTTTGACCACTGACGGAGCAATCGGAACCGGATATTCGTCCGAAATGTCTGCCTGCCGTCCTCCATGCACTATCTGGAGCACTATCTTGCTTCTGTACCTGTGTACCCTCTCGGTTATCTTCCGGTATGGCTCGATGAAACGGTCATCGTAGATGCCCTGCTGCAAATTATCGCTCTGCCCGCCAGGGAGGACACAAGAATAACCTGTTATGATCAGCCCGACTTCATTTTTTGCAAGCTCTTCATAGAGGTCACCGAGCCGGGAAGTGAGCGTTCCGTCTTCTTCGGCCATGAATTCATGTGTTGCAGACCTTACAAATCGGTTCTGGAGTTCCATGTTACAGAATGTGACAGGGTCAAAAATCATGGGAAAAAATAGGAGAAGGAAAGGTAAATAATTATCCCGGATTCTTTGAAAAAGAAAACTTCGTGTTCAGGCACAAAGTTTCTCTTAGCTGTTACAGGAAAAGGAAGGGAGAGGAGGAGGAGGGGGAGGGAGGGGAAGGAAGGGAAGGAAAGGGAAAGAAAGGGAAATTTACTCAGGAAACTTCAATTCCAAACGTAAGAGGGTTATCCGGATCATCGATAATGTAAATGTATAGTTTTTCTGAGAAACTCAGATTCGCAGCGTAATCCGCCTGTACTTACTCTTCATAAGTAAATTCATTGTCCAGAATAATTTCATACTTGTATTGCCCCAATTCGGCATCTATTTTCGGCGAGGCTATCTCGTCTTACCTATATCTGGTGTGGTCTATAGATATTATGTAAGCTGGGCTAAAAAAGAAAAGGATGAATAAATTAACTTGGGCAGATCAGGTCTTTTATTCCGCATATCTGCGTGAGTCAAGTTCCTCTTCCATCCGCTCATTCTGCACTTTCACGGAAAAGAGGGTGAGGAAGAGCAGGAAATAAGCTATGAAATTGACAAAGAGAGTCAGTTGAAGTGCTGTCCCTTCAAGTCCTCCTCCGCTTCCGCCTGTGTTTCCTCCGAACATAAGAGGGTGAGCTGAGCGCCAGAGCCGGATTGAAAAGAAACTCAGGGGTACGGACATGAAACCTAAAATTCCGAAGACTGCCGAGAGTCGGGCTCTTTTTTCAGGCTCTTCGAGGGCTTTTCTGAGCATCGTGTAGGCGAGGTAAACAAGGAAGAGAACCAGGGAGGTGGTCAGCCTGAGATCCCAGATCCAGTACCAGCCCCAGGCATCCTTTGCCCAGATCGAACCCGTGACAAGCACCAGGAACGCAAAAAGGGTTCCCACTTCAGCAGCCGAGCGGGCATAGATGTCCCATTTGAGAGATTTATCCCGGAGGTAGAGGATGCTTGCGGCAAATACGACTCCAAACGCCAGATAGGATATAATTGCTATTGGCATATGGAAGAAAAAGATCCTGAAGCTTCCGCTCAGAACCTCGCCTGCTTCGTCCTTTATCGGAGGCAGGTAGAAAAAGAGCATATATATCGCAAGAAGCATTACACTGGCAGTTGCAACTGCCAGTACTCCGGTTTTTCTGGAATTTGATGCCATTTTGTTCACGTGTCTTGAGAGATTAAAGATAAAGCACAAGTTCAATACTGATACTTGTTATTAATTCGATTTACTTCGTTTATTATTGATTCGATTTTGATCGCTGTCTCGAATGACCTTCTGTTTACTATTTTCCTTATCCCCTCTTTTTTCTTTTCGTCCCTTTTTTCCTGCCAGGAAAAACTCATTCAAACCTCAGTCAGACCTCAGTCAGAAACAACATATTCAAAGACCAGATGCGAGATTACAAAGAACGCAAGGTCGTAAACTGCAAGCAGCCTTATTTCAGGAATCAAATTCCCGATGCTGTTTCCTGCAAGAATTCCGGCAGTTGCTTCCACTGCAGGGATCAGGACAGGCAGGAGTAAAGGCAGGAGAAGGACAGGCAGGAGAAGTTCTCTGGTACGGGTACCAAGGGTAAGGGCAGAGAGCAGGGTCCCGACAGCAATAAACCCGAAAGTCCCGAGGAAGAGGATGAGCAGGAGCAGGAGCAGGGTTCCGATTCCCAGGCTGTAATTGAAAAGTATGATAAAGAAGGGCAGGGTCACAGCTTCCATAAGAAATACAATCGCAAGGTTGGAGAGGATTTTTCCGGTATAAATCGCCCCTCTGTCCACAGGGCAGAGCATAAGGGCTTCAAGACAGCCGTTTTCAGTTTCCATTACGAAGGTCCTGGAAAGCCCGAGCATTCCGGCAAAGGTGAAAGCAATCCAGAGAACACCGGGAGCAAGTTTTTCAACTTTTTCAGTATCCCCTAGAAAATCCCCGAAAGAAATGCTGAAGACCACAAGCACGAGAAGCGAGAAAATGAACATTGAGTTGAGCATCTGTTTTGTCCGGAACTCGGCTTTAAGGTCTTTTGCAGCGATATAAAAGCTCCGGATCATTTTTAAAACTCCTGTTTTCACGTTATCTGTTACTTTATCCTGATTTCAATATTTATCTTTTTATATTTGCATTTTTTAATATTTGCATTTTTTAATATTTGCATTTTAATCGTGTTTTCGTTCTTAACTTTTGGGCTCATGCGAGCATAGAGTTGCATTTTTCCCTGAATTCCTGAAAACCTGAGAAATTTACCTTAAATCCATCATATACAAACTTTCCTTTATTCAGGATAAGAACCCTGTCACAGAGGGCAAAGCCCCTTTCAAGGTCGTGGGAAACCATTAATTTTGTGCTCCCCTGGAATTCAGGGCTTTTGAGGAGATTTTCGAAAACCAGGGAGGCTCCGGGGTCAAGCCCTGTATAGGGTTCGTCCAGGAGGAGGAGGGAAGGTCTGTGAAGCAGAGCCCTTGCGATGGAAAGCCTCTGTTTCATGCCTCTTGAAAAAGTGCTGACCCTTTCATCTGCTTTTGTTGCAAGCCCGACTTCATTTAAAAGCTGTAAAATTCTCTTTTCGAGTTCCTGACTGTTTATTCCATACATCTTCCCGAAAAAATGCAGGTTTTCTTTTGCAGTAAGATCTCCGTATAAGTAGGAATCATGGGAAAGCATCCCTATTTCGTTGCGGACCTTTTCCGGCTCTTCAGTTATATTAAACCCGGCCACGAAAACAGAGCCTCCGGTAGGCTCGATCAGAGTTGAGATCAACTTCAAAAGAGTGGTCTTTCCAGCCCCGTTAGGGCCAAAAACAACCGCAAATTCGCCTTTTTTGAGGTCAAGGTCAAGGGCTTTCAGGACAGGAGTTTTCCCGAAAACTTTTGATAGTTCCCTTATAGAGACCGCGTTTTCCATCGGACCTACTTTGAGAATCCCTCTAAATTAATCTTTTTATATGGTCTGTGATTTATCGGCCCGTAACTTTGCACTGGATTATGGCTCGGTATAGTCTAATGCTGTATAGTCTAATGCCTGTATAGTCTGGCTGTCCGAGCATGAAAGTATAGTCTGAGGCATGAAAGTTATAGTCTGAGGCATGAAAGTTATAGTCTGAGGCATGAAAGTTATAGTCTGAGGCATGAAAGTTATAGTCTGAGGCATGAAAGTTATAGTCTGAGGCATGAAAGTTGTAGTCTGAGGCATGAAAGTTGTAGTCTGTGCATGACCCGGTTGTACATGACTTTTTCGCACATTTCCGGATCTATACTGATTCTGCCTGCAGAACTTGTCTCCAGCAGTTATTTCTTAAAACTTCCTGAGTATATTCTTCAAAAACCCCTTCTTTTCGAAGTACTGCTGGTGGTAATCTTCTGCCATATAGAAATCAGAAACCGGTACTATTTCGGTTACGATAGGATTTTTGAAAGCTCCTGCCTTCTCGAGTCCTTCCTTTGAGGCTAGAGCAGCAGCTTTTTGCTCCTCGCTGTGGTAAAAAATCACGGAGCGATACTGTTTTCCGACATCTGGTCCCTGCCTGTCCTTTGTTGTAGGGTCATGGACCTTCCAGAAAACATCCAGCAAGGACTGATACGAAACAACTTTGGGATCGAAAATGACCCTTATGGCCTCTGCATGCCCGGTATTAAGGGTGCAAACCTGCTCGTAAGTAGGCTTTTCAAAATGCCCTCCGCTGTAGCCAACTGCAGTTGCAACCACACCTTTTACCTGCCGAAAAGCCTCTTCAATTCCCCAGAAACAGCCTGCAGCAAAGGTTGCCTTTTCCAGGCCCTCTTCAGGGTTTTCAAATATGTCCGTACTCTCTTCAGGTGTTGCGTTTCTCTGTTCAGCCTTTTTATTTTCTTCCACTATCTTCCCCCCAGTCTTAAAGAAAATCAGGTCTGCCTTATGATCAGGGCATATTTCATAATCGAAGCATGCCGCATAATAAAGGTATAGCTTACTCAGGATAAGATCCTTTTTCTCGGATCAGGTTTTACCGTATTTCCCCATCAGTTCCCCTTCAGCAATAATATGCCCTATCATTTCGCTTTCAAGCTCGTTTCTCCCGGACCCTGCTTTGAGCTCAAGCTGCCTGTCCAATGCATAAACTCTGAAGAAGTACCTGTGCGTGCCTGAGGAAGGGCATGGACCGCCATAGCCGATCTTCCTGAAGTTATTAATTCCCTCAATCCCGGGGATACTATCCTCCTCTATTTTTGCCACCGGCTCGATATTCCAGACGACCCAGTGAGTAAATGGATTCATGGGAGAATCAGGATCGTCCATGATCAATACCAGACTTTCGGCCTCCTCAGGAATGTTAGTAAATTCCAGAGGCGGATTTATGTTTTCCCCATTACAGGTATATTTTCGGGGGATAGTACTGTTAGATTCAAACGCGCTACTAAAAACCTTTATAATCTGGAAGTCCATATTTTCATCCCCTTTCCCGGCATCGGAAGAATCTTCATCTGCAGGTGCTTCAATCTGCTCATTTTTAATACATCCCGAAATCAGGAGCACTCCTGCAAACAGGAACATTAAAACAACTGCTCCGGCTTTTCTGTTCACGTACAGCACCAGTCCCTGCGATCAGAGAAAATTGCTTAACACTAATAATGTTAAGGCTGAAGAGATATAACCTTAAGGATTTTATCTCAGAGCCCAACTTTAAAACTTGAACTGAAAGACCGTAGTCTAAACTAATTTGGAACCTGATCTTAAAGCCCGTACTTCTCAAAAAAACTTAAATTCTCCGAATTGAACTTTCCGTACGGTTAAGTCCGTCTTTCGGAATTCCCGGGCTACACCACCGGTGTCGGTACCTCCGGTAACCTGAAAAAACAGGTTTAAAAATAAACTGCAGCTCAGGAACAATCTTTAAAGCCATCTCTTGATAAAGATGAAGCTCTGAAAGGCAGATAACTCAATCTTCAACATCAAGAGACTGAATTATATCGTTAACTGTAAGCTCCCCTTTACCTACGCGCCGTACAAGCGGATAGATAAATGCGCAGTCATCAATTGCTGCCCAGCGAGCTTCACCTACGCGTCTTATAACTTCGTTCATAACTTTGCCACAATCGTTGCAGTATCTTGCATCGCTCTCTGCTTCACAAATTTCGCATTTCATAGAAAATACCCCACTAATCTATGTGGTTGTCGAAAATAAATAAATTTTGGTGATATGTGAGCATAATTGCACAGTCATTGAAAAACGGGAGCTGAAATGATTAAAGGTACAGGTGTCTTGGTACAGGTGTCTATCCTTTAAAGCCTTCCAGGTTTTCACCCTCAGCCAGCTCTTATTCTCCCTGGAACTATGGCACTTTCGGGAATCTGATACCTCCGGAGATCTTTTTCAGATAACACAAGGTAAAGGGAAGGTCAGGCAAGGTTGGCAATAATCTCGTTTATCTCCTCTACCCCGGAGCCCTTGACCATGACCTCTTCTTTGCTGCGCACCCCCAGTCCCAGCTCCACAGCCCTTTTGATCTGGGGCTGAGCCCAGACTGAGTTCATCTGGATCTCAGGAACCGTGCCCAGGGTTTTCAGAAGGGCAAGTCCTGTAGTGTCGTTTGCAATCACATCCGGGCTTGCCAGGACAATTCCCGGTTCCCTCAGAGTCCCTATATTCGGGCCGTCGGTAACAAAGCACTTTGTAGCATCCGAGATATAGAAATCAGGCTTATAAACGAGGTTAGACTCAGCAATCATGTTTCCGAAAAGCACATCCATCCCCTGCCCGTGAGGAAGCTGCCTCCTATCCCGGTCTGCAGTTATGCTGATCTGGGACTTAAGGCCCATAGTAAACGTTGCAGTCCAGTGAGTCTTTATTACCGGAAGAGCAATCGTGTAATCTATTGACTTCAGAAACTCAGGCACATCAAATCCCCATGGCCAGGAGTAAGCCTTTCCGGGCTCCACATGTTCGCGTTTCATGTGGTCGAATGTCAGGATCTCATCAGCTCCCTCAGCCTCCGCAACCTGCCAGAGCCCCAATCTGTTAAGCACTTCCTCCGTATTCAGGGGGGTCATCGACTTCTCAGCCACGATTATTTTTCCAGGATTGCATCTTTTTACTTCCCTGATAGCGCCCCTCAAAACCTCGGGATTTGTCGAACCCGGTGCAGGGTCTGCAGTATTTGCGTTCGGCCGGATCAAGACAGTTGACCCTTCCTTGATTCCAAGCCCACCTGCCAGCTCCACAGCTGTCTTCACGGACTCCAGAGTATCCCGATTTCTTGAAAGTCCAACAATTACCATACCAAACTCCCATAGAGTAATTGTAACCCGAGGTATAAAAATCAGAAATATAATTGATTTCTGTGTGCTTAAGCAAAGAGCAAACGCTGATTAATCAGTGATATTTTCAAGATATCCAAAACCCGCCAGATCTGTCTCCCCCCGCGCGCCGCACAGGGCTGTAACCGGCCTCCCGGCCAGAGAAATACATTCCCTGGGTATGAAAGCCGAGCTCCACCAATATTTGTAATTTAGTCAGATTAAGCGAAGCTCACTGCTGCTATAAGCCATAAATAAGTCCTTTTGAACACAGCGAAAAGGACCGTGGGCTGTTGCGATTACATCGCAACTCCCAGAAAATATCCGATTTCCTGAGATCCCGAATCACAACTCGGACGAATCGCAATTCGGGCGAGGCGCAATTCGGGCGGCGAAACTCGGATGTTACTGGCGTAACTTGCACTCGCACATCTCTATGAGCGCCACTTCTCCGATTCTTGAACCGCGGGCAATAAGCGTATCTCCTGCCTGAACAACAGTATTGCCTTTGGGAGCATAGACCCAGCGTTCCGCTCTCTTAATTGCCATTACATGCAGCCCGGTTTCGGTTTCGAGTCTCAGTTCCGAGAAGGTCTTGCCAACTATTGGAGAGCATTTTTCGACCTGGAGCCGTGTGATTACCTCTTCGGAGTTCCTGACTGCAAGGGTTATGATCGGGTGGAGCTCAATATCCCTGAGGACAGTATCTGCAATCCCGTAGGCAGCATCCGAAATTGCTTCCGAGGCGCTGGCAAGGTGCAGGATTCCCCTGAGCATGTTTACATCTTCAACGTGTTTTGCAGTTTCAAGCACCCAGTGCTGAAGTTCGTACTTCATGGAATCCATTTCGGACTCAAGGGCGCTGACCTCATATGCGATATCTTCGTTATCGAAGAGGATAGCAGAGTACGCAAGCCCTACCGAGAGTTCAGACATGTTTTTCATGTCCACGATTATGTCCACGGCATGTTCGAGGTCCTTTAAGACCTTATCGTGCTCGATTTCTCTCGGAATAAACTTCCTTGTCGTCACCATTTGAAAGAAAAGAGGGACACCTTCATCATGCCCCCTGGCGATCAGCACATCTCCCTGGCGGAGTCGGGTTTCCTTATCAGGATCGTAAATCCAGTCCTCGCTTCTGCGGATCGCAATTACCCACATCCCGGTCTCGATATCAAGCTCGAGGTCACCAAGAGTGCGCCCGGTCATTACAGATTCTGCAGCAACGGTTGCCCTGACAATGGTTTCTTCTGCTTCCCTGAGGGCTACCTTTAGCTCCATAGGAATGCCCATGTTCATGAGAACGATTTTGGCAATGTCGCCTGCAGCGTTTGCTATATTTTCCGAGGATGCAGCAACCTTCAGAACTCCCAGGAGTTCTTCAGCTTCATCAACCCTGCGCGTGCTTAACATTGCAGCCATCTTCATATTATAGTCGAGGGTATCCATTTTATCTTCAAGGTTAAGCACCTCTTCTGCGATGTCCTCATCATCATAGACCATTGCAGAATACGCAAGGTCTACCATGAGTTCGGAAGTATCCTTCATCTCAGTCAAAAGGTCTATAAGATTCCTTGGACTGTATCTGAATTCTTTAGGGAACATGGTCTATGTATCAACTCTACCTTATTGTTGGTGTGTATGAGTATATACCTCATAGTAATTATTAATTTTCGAATTATTCTGAATTGGAAGGCTTAATAGATTAAATAAAAATATTCTGGATAAAAGTAATAATATTAAGTCGCATCCCATTTATATAATTTCCAGCAAATGCAGGGCTATGAAGATCCCCATAACCCCTACGAGGTCTCCAAGACTTGCTATTAAAGGGATAACAGTATCATCAGGATCTATCCCGAAGCGGTGAGAAGCAAAAGCAATGGCAACCGTTGCAGAGTATACAACTATAAGTTCTATAACAACTGCAATAAGGCTGATTTCCAGCAGGGTAATGAAAGGCATCCCAAACCCCATAAATTTGCTTGCAAAGAAAACCAGCACACTGACAGAAATTGAAGAAACAAAGCCCACAATTGACGCTGCAATAACGCTGTTATGGACCACAGGGTTCCTGTAAATCCGGTCCCCAAGTCCCATGTGGAAAGCCGATGAGAGTCTGGCACCCAGCATACTGCCCGTATCGCCCCCGATCTTGATAAGGGAAGGAATAAGGATCAGGATTGCAGGCATGGAAAGCAGGCTGTTTTCTCTGGTGTTAAGTATCTGCCCGACAATGATTCCTATTACGCAGGTGACCGAAAGAACGGGAAGCCCTCGCTGGATAATGCCTCTTACAGTGTAATAGCTGGTCTGCCTCCCGGTTTTTCTCAAAGCATCACCACCAGTTTTGCTGAGAGAAAAAGCATGAACATGGAAACGATATCCCCGATAGTTGCAATTGAAGGCGTAACAACATTATCGGGATCGAACCCGAACCTGAACATACCTATGGCAAGCAGGACAGCAACAAAAGAGAGGATTACTCCGGAAGTAAGGGCAGAAATCACACAGATAAGGATAAGTTTGAAAGCTCCCGCACTTTCAAAACCCAGGGCAAGGGTGACAAAATGCCCTAAAAATCCGAGCAAGATCGCCATAAAAAAACCAAGAAGAAGAGAACCTGAAATATTATTTGTCAGCTCAGGGTTGTTCCTGTCTATGTCAGTGATCAGCCCCATATGGATCGCACTGCCTAACCTGGAACCAAGGGTTGAGGAAATATTCCCGCGCAGCCCGAGCACGCCAGGATAAATAACAATTAATCCGGGAATCATTTCAAGTTCGCTGGTCATTCCTGAAAAAATGACCCCTGCGATAACCCCTCCTACAGTCGCCATAAGTTCAAAAGGCAGCGCCTCACGTACTATTGAAGAGACACTCGCGTACTCGCTGAGATACTTGTCTCTAAACTGGGATTCGAAGATGTCCTCATCCCTGTGCGACTCGGGAGGCATGCGGTTGTATAATACGCTGATATTATTAAAATAATAGGGAACTTTCGAAAAGTGAGTATGTATATAATTTTTCTATTTCAAGTCTGTACAAAATAATAGAAAAAAATTCAATCTTAGTTATTGAAGGTGGCAATTTACCCGACATTACGAAGAATAAGGTCGGATAAGTCCCAACCTTATATTTTACCAAATTTTGAAGTTGTTGTCGTTTTTGCCGTTACTTTGTAAAATACCGAACGTAGTTCAGGGGAAAATTTCTGAACTGACAAAGAGAAAATGTTTTGATGTAGCGAAGTCCGGACTGTTTTTGAGCCAGCCCTGTGAACTGTATAAAGTGGATTTATTTACAGGCTCATAGGAATGAAGAAAGGATGAACCCATGTCATGCTATTCTCTTTATTATATAATTGCCTGAATGCGAATAGAGGGATGCTCAGATATATAGTTTCTGACCACGGTCTTTAACAATCAACGTTCGGGGGAAAATTGCAGACTCTAAATGAGTATGAAAAACGGATAGTTAGAGAGAATGGTCAGAAAACTTATAAGGAGATAACTAAGAGGAATTCATGGAGTTCAAAAGTATTTTCCAGATAACCCGAACTCCATGAAATACACCCTAAGAAACATAATCATTTTAGCTTTGCGTTTATTTAAAGCTTGCTTGATCCTGTCTCTTGGGTAAAAAATAACCAGGAGTGAAATAAATGATTAAGAAAAAATTTGGAATAGGAATACTTCTTTTAGCAATGCTGGTTGGTATGGCGTTAATACCATCAGCAATGGCTTCCACTGAAGAACAGCAAACCGACCTTACTAAAGATGCTGCTCAGTTAAAGATTGAGGCTCTGGAAGCGGAGCTCGGTGAAGAAGGAATGAAGGAAGTTGCAGATTACTTGGAGCTACAGGCTTCTTTACCGGATGTAGTGAAACGTATGCCGTATAGGGGACTTGCTTTTGCTGCTACAGATCCTGAAAGTCAAGCCATTAAAATGGAATATATTGATAACTTCGATGTTTCTGAAAAGGAAAAAGAGAGGTATAAAGCTGGACTGCAAGACATATGGGATAGGTATCCAGATAATATCACGGAGGATGACTATGCTTTCATGAGTGAGTTGGGTCCAATGATCGAGAAAGAGGGTTTAAAGAATTATAAAGGTGAGGATATTGGCGTAAAGTGGTATGCAAATTCTCATCAAGATTTTGCTTACTATGCTTGTGATGGGTCTACTTATAGAAATGATGCTAAAGATGCAGCTGATGACCCGGATGCTTCTGGCTTTGAGCTTCCGGGATATCGGTACTATAATCATTACTGGGATGCTGATTGGCATGTAGGGGGTGCACCAGGGTGTTGTGATGCTTATGCAGGTGGTGCGCAAATCTGGGCTGATAATGGACGTATGGCGGACGCACATCACGACTTTGGAATTGCCAGTCACTATTTGTCGGATGCTGGCAATCCGTTCCATTCAGCTGGAGCAGTTGATCAGGTTGGGAATTTCGTTGCGAATCTGTTCACCAGTAATAACCATGATTTGTATGAGAATTATATCTACAATAATTGGAATTCAGGGGTTAATTTTCGTAGCTATGTCAGTAGCAATACTCAATCTATTACTGTGACGGATCCAGAACAGGCAGTTAAAGATAACGCTGATTATAGTGCTCAGTATTATGACTTTATTTGGGATAAGGTGAATAATTATCCTAACACGTTCGATTCATATTTCTACGTACAGTACTATACTCTTCTATGTGTCCAAAAAACCGCAAAGTATAACCATGGATTGTATGATTATGTCATGTAAAGATTGACATAATCTGAATTAGAGTTTATATTTATGAAGATGCCTTTGAAAAGGTATCTTTTTCTTTATTTCCGTGGTTCAGTAAGTTGTCAAATTTGTGGTTAATTTAGATCCTTCCCAGGAGTGGATAGGTGACAAAATATGAGGACTCGTTACAAAATAATTGTACTACTAATAATCATTTCTGCAGTGTTGCTGTCTTTCTGGTGGCAAGACCAGAAGCAGAGAATGTATGATAGGAATCACATTAGCAGTTATGATTACTATATCGAGTTAACTACAGACTCGACCCTGAGCAATGTTACTCTTTACCTTCCGCTCCCGGTGATAAACAACACATCATCCGTAGGCACAGATATTGTAGAGCATCACTTCAATGACTATGATCCTTCATGGAAATATTCCCTGGTAGATACGGAGCACGGATTAATGCTTTCTATAAAAAATGAGAAAATAGAGCCAAAATACACTACCCGAAGTAAAGATTCAAAGAAGATTCTGTCTCCAAACATGTTTAGCATGACCTTATTCACTAACCAGACAATAGATACAATGAACCCGCTGGGCAATGAAATGGTTCTTATGCCCAAGTACAACCTTACGCATAATGTCACCAGAAGACCTTATCCACCGGCATCTGATAAATTTGATTATGAAAGCAAGATGTATGCCTACTATGATACATCCTCGGATGCAAACGTCAGCATTTCCATCTACCTGAACGGACGTAATGGATGGTGGATCGGAGGATGGCTGTATAACAGTTATTGGGAAAACATGGAAATTAAGTTGTCCGGACCTCAGGCTGGATGGACAACAGTAAATGGTCAACTTTTTACAGGAGAAGGGACGTACTATTAATATGAAACGTCGCCTGTTTTCAGAGACGGCTTCCTGATTTATTACCTGTTACACCCTAATTAATCCTAATATTTTACTTGCAGAATTTGACTTTTAAAAAAAATGCAGTCAAACTCAATAATTCAAAAAAGAATTCTGAATCTGGTTATGGTAGTAGCTCAGATGAAAACGAATCTAGCAAAAATAACTCTATTCCAGACTTCGAGACTGAGGTTTATTTGAAAGCTTAGTCTGCCTAATTCCTGAAAGAATTATTCCTGCAACAACTCCTTTCACAGTCGCAAGAAGCTCAAAGAGAAGCGCCTCGCGTACAATTGAGGAAATGCTCGCATATTCGCTGAGTTACATATCGATATACTGGGATTCGAATATATCCTCTTCCCTGTGCGACTCGGAGGGCATGCGATTGTATTATACGCTGATATTATTAAAATAATGGGTAACTTTCGAAAAGGGAGCATCCAGCTTCTAAAATCAAGCCAAATTTCAAAACTTTGCACACTTTTGGCTTGCTTCAATATGTTAGGAAAGGATAATTATGCATGAATCTAGAAAAACATACATTGTATTAATCTTTTTATAGTAATCTGTGATATATCATAATATGACTGAGGAAAGTGTAATTGATGGATTGGTAAATACATTTATAGAGTATTTTGGCATACCACTAGCTTATCTATTTTTTATACTTTTACTAATTGGTTTACTTATTTTATATGCTAGATGGCAAGACAAAAAAAGAAATTGGTAAACAATTATATGCCTTTGCCAAAGCATCCAGCATTCCTTCCAATCTCACAATATCTCATCTACTACTTTTAGAGTCTTATAAGGGCAAGCCAGAAAACTCAGCCAGCGGGCTTCAAAGTTACTCAAAATACGCTAACGCAGTCCGATAGGGTTATTGGCAAGATCATTCTGAAGGCTTACGCAGTTTAACAGATAAGAAGCAGGTCAGTACAAAATGGTTAAATCAAAGAATATCTCACTTGTTAGTGATTCAAATGACCGGTAAAAAACTGTTTTATAAGTATCAAAATCTCGAAGAGAAAACGGATAAAGAAGGTAAAAATAGGAATTATAACATAGAGAACTTATCTCAATATCAATTATATTTCAGTAATCCAACTAAATTTAATGATCCTTTTGATTCCAGAATATATTGGTGTTTTCAGGGTATAGAAGAACAATATATTGATTTTTATAGTCGGCAGTATGGGTTAGATTGTAAAGTAGCAAAAAGCTTAATTGACTCTTTCTGTGAAAATGAATATTTTGAAAAAAATGGAGATCTTATTTATTTTGACTTGGAAAATGTAAAATATAGAAAACGTCTGGAACAAAAAGGGTTTGAATTTCATGGACATTTTAATCAGGAAGATTTGCCAATAGTTTGCTGTTTTAGTGGAACGGGTGAAAGTATTCTGATGTGGAGTCATTATGCTGGCAATCACCAAGGTATTTGCCTTCGCTTCAGGTCTATGAGATATGGGAACAACAAAGATAGCGATGATTATGAAAGTCCATTTTTGATGGTAACTTATGAGAAGGAGGTTTCTACTCAAGTGAATTTGTTGGATGAAAATATTAACGCAAGAGTAAACCAATTTCTTCTGAATAAATTTGAAGATTGGACTTATGAAGAAGAATACCGAATAATAATAAGCAGTGATGATGTACTTAAAGGGCTACTTTCTGAAAATGAGTTTAAAAGCGGCTTGGTGAAATACCAAAAAGAAGATTTGGAAGGCATTGTTTTCGGTATGAAGATCAATCACGAAAACGCTAAATTAGTTTATGAAACCGTTAAGATGAATTACTTGGATGAAGGTATTACCGTAAACTTCTATGAAGCCAAAGAAATTCCACGTAAGTATGAAGTAAAAATTAAGCTAATAGATGATGTGATGAAGTATATCAACGACCTTCCAAAAAAAGAATAATTAACAGCATCTTAATACTTTCTTAAGCTTCTGCACTGGAGCATAGCAGCCAATACTGAGTGATTTATGACCCTGCAAGAAGGAAAAAAACTTGAAAACCTGCTTGCTGTCTGTTTATCTTAAGAAGTTTGGGGCAAGTAAGTAATAAGGTAGAAACTGTGAAATGAAAGGCTCACCCCGTTTGCCAAAATATATATTTTGTAAGATTTAGGGAATCAAGGTTTCCTTGACTCCATTTGTGGTTCTTGTGTTAGGCACTTGCAGGAATTACTGGTAATTTTAGCCCAGAACCCTATATGTTAACAATGATATAATTATCTTCTTGGTATTAATAGGCATATGTTTCTTTTTGCTGGCTTGTTATTTTTGTACTCTTTAATCCTTAAAATCGTGTTACTGGGCCAATGGTATATTCGTTTGTTCTTTTTAAAATCTTCTGAGAAAGCAATAGGGTTTTATTTAATCTGACCTATGTTAAATATTATCCTGAAGACTTTAAATTGTAATGAAACTAAAAAGGATAGGTTTTATACTTTGGTTATAGGAGTTACAATGATAAACGTGCTGCCAGGATATGAAAAGGCAGCATACAGGGAATTGAAGAATATAGAGGGAATCAAGGACGTCTACCATGTTTTCGGAGAGTACGACTTTGTCGTGATTATAGACGTTAAAGACCTGAGCATCCTCAATACCGTGGTAGACAGAATAAGGGAAAGCGAAACTGTAACCGCGACCCAGACAATTGTCGGTGCGGAACTTTGAGTAACCCGGCGCCTGAAAGCATGAGACTCCGGCAGAAACGAGCCTGAAGAGTCGTTATCTTTTTTTGCAGGCGCTAATATTTATTACCTTGCACTTTTATTAAGTAAGAACTCCTGCTAAGTAAGAACTCCTGCTTTATGACAGATTCTCTTGCTGTCAACTACCCATCACGGAAGTGACGGGAATCCTGCTTAGTTCATCTTGAAAAATGTATTAAAACCTCTCCGGATAAAAATAACATAATATCCTTTTAGCACCGGATTTGATTTAAACACCGGATTTGATTTAAACACCGGATTTGATTTAAAAACCAGATTTATTTTAAGCATCAGATCAATTTTTCAGCCTGAGGTAAAAGTCCATGGAAACCCCCATTGCAGAAGAACTCGCCAAAAAACAAAAATCCATAAGTGTAGCAGAATTTTTTGAAAAGAACAGGCAGATTCTGGGTTTTGATTCAGCACCTCGAAGCCTTATTACAACCGTAAAAGAAGCCGTGGATAACTCCCTAGATGCCTGTGAGGAAGCCGGGATCCTGCCGGATATCCTTGTTCAGGTTGAGAGGACAGGCCAGGACTACGTAACCGTTATCATTGAAGACAACGGGCCGGGAATTATAAGAGAACAGATCCCCAAAGTTTTTGCAAAGCTTCTCTACGGTTCAAGGTTCCATGCCCTCAAGCAAAGCAGGGGTCAGCAGGGAATAGGAATTTCGGCAGCCGTGCTCTATGCCCAGATGACTGCAGGCAGGCACACAAAAATCCTCTCCAAAACCAGCTCAACGACTCCTGCCCACTATTACGAGCTCATGATCAATACCAGTACCAATGAGCCTGATATCCTGATAGATGAGATAAGGGACTGGTTCCGCCCCCATGGGACCCAGGTTGAACTGGAGATGAAGGCTGCTTACGTAAAAGGAAGAAGGCAGTCCATTTATGAATACCTTAAAGCCACTGCAATTGTAAATCCCCATGCAAGGATAACTCTTATAGATCCGGACGGCAACGAGGAAGTCTTTGAAAGAGCTACGGATAAAATACCTGATCCCGCAGAAGAAATTCTGCCCCACCCCGACGGTATCGAACTGGGCACTCTTATGAAAATGCTTCATTACACGGAGCGTCAGAAACTTGCCCCTTTCCTACGCTACTCTTTTTGCAAGATAGGGCTGCTCACTGCCGAGGAAATCTGCAAGGCTTCGGGACTTGACCCCGAAATCGATCCCCATGCCCTGGGGCGCCATGAAGCAAGAAAACTAATCGAGGCTTTTGAGAAAGTAAAGATCATGGCCCCTCCGACGGACTGTCTTTCCCCAATAGGGGAAGAGCTGATCTATCGGGGGCTTGAGAAAGAAACAAACGTTGACTTCATTGCTACAAGCACGCGGAAACCGGCTGTATATTCGGGAAATCCCTTTGTAGTGGAAGTCGGGCTTGCGTATGGGGGAAATCTCCCGAAAGAAGATAAGATCAGTATCATGCGGTTTGCAAACCGTGTGCCTCTGCTTTACCAGCAGGGAGGCTGTGTGACCACACATGCTGTAGAAGACATCAAGTGGAAGCAGTACGGCTTAAACCAGCCAGGAGGTGGGATTCCCACCGGGCCGGTCCTCCTCCTGATCCATGTCGCTTCCATTAACGTGCCCTTCACCTCCGAATCAAAGGATGCTATTGCAGACATCCCTATAATCAAAGAAGAGGTGGACCTTGCAATCAAAGAGGTTGCGAGAAAACTCAAGCATTACCTGAGCAAGCAGAGCAACCTCAAGAAACGCAGGGAAAAGGAAATTATCATTACAAAGGTGCTTCCAAAAATGGCAGCAAAAGTTGCAAATATCCTGGAAAAGGACGTCCCTGACATAAATCCCGTTGTTGCAAAAATCATGGGAAACCTGCTTGTGCATAGGAAAGTTAAAAACAACGGAGACGGGACTGCAGATGTGGCTATAAAGGTCAAGAATTTCGGGACCTCAGCTTATTCTTTCAGGGTACATGAAATGCTTCCCTGCAGAATTAACGGATCAAAACCGGAGCCAAAGGTTGTGACCATGGGCAATGATTACGATTACATATGGGAGATTTCGGCAGCTGCAGGGTCTTCAAAAGTACTCAGCTACAGGATAGAGTCTACAACCGAAGAAGAACTCCGAAAGCTTCCTCAACTGATTGTAGAAGGGATTGAAGAAGAACTGGTAACCGGGGCAAAAGCCTTTAAGGGTGTTTGAAATGGCAAGAGAAGCAAATGACAAAACAAGACAGGGAGATGCCCTGGCAAAGGAAAGGCTGCTCGGGCTTGCAGAAAAGATCTACAACCAGTTTGAAGATGAGGTTATCCCAAACGTCAGCCTTCCAAGCCGGACAAAGGCAAACATAGAATATTCCGACGAGAGTGAAGTCTGGGTCT
This sequence comes from Methanosarcina sp. 2.H.A.1B.4, assembly GCF_000979385.1. Lineage (NCBI taxonomy): Archaea > Methanobacteriati > Methanobacteriota > Methanomicrobia > Methanosarcinales > Methanosarcinaceae > Methanosarcina > Methanosarcina sp. 2.H.A.1B.4. The sequence continues at coordinate 59,609 of NZ_JJOV01000014.1, read as the reverse complement.
ACGGAGACAGGGAAAGCGAACGGAGCGCAAAGACCGTAAAAGGGGCATTCCAGCTCCTGAAAACTACTTATGCGACAGATTTTCTCATAAACGAGCACCTTGCCCAGAACCGCGGCTCAACACTTCGAGAACTTTATTACATATCTGAGGGCTGGGACGCTGCCAAGTTCAAGGAACAGGCTGAGAGCGACCGCCTGATCGAAGACCTGGAACTCCTGACCAGTCTCCAGAGGGAGTATTTCCACATGCGCCCTGAAGAAGACGGGGCTACTATGTTCGGGCCGATTGAGATCTCGGAACAGACAAAGCGCGGAGTGCGTAATATCCACTGCCAGAAGGATGTAGGGGAAGGAGGATACCAGATCCCTTTCAATGTGGAAAATATAGAGTTTAAGAATCACGACGCAAGCATGATTATAGCCATAGAGACCGGTGGTATGTATGCACGGCTGATGGAAAACGGGTTTGACGAGGCTTATAATGCGATTCTTGTCCATCTGAAGGGCCAGCCTGCGAGGTCAACCCGCAGGATGATCAAGCGCATGAACGAGGAACTGGGGATCCCTGTAGCAGTTTTTACTGACGGTGACCCCTGGTCTTACAGGATCTACGCATCTGTTGCCTACGGAGCTATAAAAAGCGCTCACCTTTCGGAATTCATGGCAACCCCGGCAGCCAAATTCCTGGGGCTCCAGCCTTCGGATATAGTGGAGTATGAACTCTCAACTGACAAGCTCACCGAGCAGGACATAAGTGCGCTCCGGAGTGAACTTTCCGACCCCCGCTTTGAGTCTGATTACTGGAAAGAGCAGATAAAGCTCCAGCTCGATATAGGCAAGAAGGCTGAACAGCAGGCTTTCGCAGGAAAAGGTCTGGATTTCGTAACCGAGGTATATCTTCCTAACCGGCTGAAAGAACTGGGCATGGTTTGAGAGAAATCGGGTGGAATAGCAGTAAAGAGGACTGAATAACACCGGAGACTGAATAATGCCGGAGATTGGATAACAGAGAACTGAATCATCGCTAAGACTGTGAATGATATCAACTACCCGCCACTGAAGTGACGGGAATCCTGCTTATTTCATCTTGAAAAGACTGCTGGCATGGGATAAAAGCGGAAGTCTGAAAAACACACCTGAAAAACACTCCAGCAGAAATACGGCAGGCCGGCTGTTCAAAAAGCGGTAGTTGATTGTGGTGGTTCGAAGTTAATCGGTTGATATTATTAACGTGGATACCTTAATGACATCTTTCAGTTTGCATTGTCCCGCACTTTGCGCTGGCCGGAACCTGTGGGTTTCTGGAAATAAAAGTACAATCGGAGCGGCGACGGCAAAATAGAGGATCAAAGTATCAACCGCTTATCGGTGGAAGACCCGTGGTTTGCATCATAAAATAATTAATATATACCAATATATGCATTCAAGGGATTGTTTCTGCCGGATCACAGTCCATTTACGTGCCTGATATGTTCAGGAAAAAAGAACCGGACCTCTGTTCCAAAAATACTTTTTGAGACTTTTGAAATGCCGCAAGTTATGCCCTGACTACCCGGGAAAAGTAAATTTTTCCTTATGGAACAGCAAATATTTATTTAAACCAAAGACATATTAAAAAATTAGTCTGAAAAGGGCATATCTGGACGTAAAATTATGCTAAAAATTGTCTCTTCAGAGGGAATCCGGAAAGAAAAATCAGGTGAAATATGCGGCTGATCTAAAGACTTAAAATGTATGAGCGCATATTGAATTTGTTTTATGGTAGAAACATAAAGATTAAATATAAAAATATCACGATAAAAAGCGAAGGCTTAGTGAATTGACATGATTTCTAAGGTTCTATTTTGAACAGATTTTCCCCTGCGAGTTTTAAAAAATGTATAACATGTCATGAGATTTCAAATAAATAATTTTACCAGATTTTTATGGAGAATAAACCAAAATGAGTGATAAACAGGTTTATGACGCTTCGCACATCCAGGTACTCGAAGGCCTGGAAGCTGTCCGAAAACGTCCCAGCATGTACATAGGGAGCACGGATGGCCGTGGGCTCCACCACCTAGTCTATGAAGTTGTAGACAACAGTATTGATGAAGCCCTTGCAGGTTTCTGTACCAGGGTAGATGTCACGATCAATCCCGACGGAAGCGTGACGGTCCTGGACAATGGAAGAGGTATCCCCATCGACCCCCATCCATTTCACAAGAAATCGGCCCTTGAAGTCGTTATGACCGTTCTGCATGCCGGAGGAAAATTTGATAAGAATACCTACAAAGTTTCCGGGGGACTGCATGGAGTAGGAGTTTCTGTTGTAAACGCCCTTTCGGAATTGCTGGAAGTAGAAGTGAGCAGAGATGGAAAGAAGTATTTCCAGCGTTATATACGTGGAAAGCCGGAGGCTGATGTTCAGGAAATAGGGACTTCAGACATTCGGGGGACAAAAACCACTTTTAAGCCAGACTCAAAAATTTTCGAGACCACGGATTTCCAATATGATATTCTCTCAAACAGGTTAAGAGAACTTGCTTTCCTTAATCGGGGTCTAACAATTAGCTTGAGGGATTTAAGAAGCCCGGAAGGGGAGGCAGAGACTTTCGCTTATGAAGGGGGAATCGTGGAATTCGTGAATTACCTGAACAAGAAAAAGCAGTCCCTCCACGAAAAGCCGATCTATTTCGAACGGCAAAGAGATGATATGGTCGTAGAAATTGCGATGCAATATACGAACAGCTACACTGAAAACGTGTACTCTTTTGCAAACAATATCAACACCCATGAAGGCGGAACTCATATAATCGGTTTCAAGACAGCCCTTACAAGGGTAGCAAACGATTATATAAAAGCCAACAAGCTCTCCAAAGAAGACGCAAAGCTCACAGGCGATGATGTAAGGGAAGGACTGACCGCAATCATCAGCGTCAAGCTTATGGAACCCCAGTTCGAGGGGCAGACCAAGACAAGGCTTGGAAACAGTGACGTCAAAGGGATAGTTGACTCCCTTGTAACAGACGGGCTTGCGGAATATTTTGAGGAGAACCCTAAGGTTGCAAACATCATCCTTGAAAAAGCCCTCCTTGCCCAGAGAGCCAGGGAAGCTGCAAAAAAAGCAAGGGAACTCACCCGCAGAAAGAGCGCACTTGAGGTCAGCACCCTGCCCGGAAAGCTTGCGGACTGCTCGGAGAAGAACCCTGCAGCCTGTGAGATTTATATCGTGGAAGGGGAATCTGCAGGTGGTTCGGCTAAACAGGGTAGGGACCGGGGTTTCCAGGCAATTCTACCTCTCAGGGGCAAGATCCTGAACGTAGAGAAATCAAGGCTTGCAAAGATTCTGAAAAACAACGAGATTGTTTCTCTGGTTACAGCTATAGGGACTGGGGTCAGCGAGGATTTCTCCCTGGAAAACGCCCGCTACCACAAGGTCATTATCATGACCGATGCCGATGTAGACGGAGCGCATATCAGAACTCTTCTCCTTACGATGTTATTCCGCTATATGCGGCCCCTGATTGATGCCGGGTATGTGTACATCGCCCAGCCGCCTCTTTACCGTGTAAAGAAAGGAAAGGCGGATTACTACGTGTATTCTGACAAAGAGCTGGACGAAAAGATAAAGGAAATCGGGGAAAAAGGACTCGCCATCAACCGTTACAAAGGTCTTGGAGAAATGAACCCCGAACAGCTCTGGGAAACCACTATGAACCCTGAGAGCCGGACTCTTTTGCAGGTCACGCTGGAAGATGCAATCCGCGCTGACGATATCTTCCGTATCCTTATGGGAGACGAGGTTGAGCCGCGCAGAAACTTCATCGAAACGCATGCAAAAGAAGTTGTGGAGCTGGACATCTGAGGTGGCGAAAAATGGCAGAACGTGAAGACGAAAATAAATCCGAAGCAGAATTGAAAAAATCTTATCAGACAAGCCTTATTCCGGAAGGAACGGATGAAGACCCTGAAGTAGAAGAAGAGGTATCCAGCCTTACATCCGGAGAACCGGATGAAAAACCCGGATTAGAAGAGCAGGAAAACGGAGCCGACCCTGCCCCCGAAGAGCCGGATGAAGAACCCGAACGGACAGGAGTCACATCCATCCTTATCGAAGACGAGATGAAACGCTCCTACATTAACTATGCCATGAGCGTAATCGTCGGAAGGGCTCTCCCCGATGCCCGTGACGGCTTAAAGCCTGTCCACCGCAGGATTCTTTTTTCCATGAAAGAGGCAGGGATTACCCACGACAAGTCTTACAAAAAGTCTGCGCGTATTGTGGGAGACGTACTTGGTAAGTACCACCCGCATGGAGACACTGCCGTTTATGACAGTATCGTGCGGATGGTGCAGACTTTCTCACTCCGTTATCCTTTAATTGACGGGCAGGGAAACTTCGGATCCATTGACGGAGACTCGGCTGCAGCCATGCGATATACCGAAGTCCGTATGGACAGGATTGCAGAGGAGATGCTGGCTGACATTGATAAAGAGACAGTGCCCTTCAGGCCTAACTATGACGGGTCCCTGGAAGAGCCGGAAGTCCTCCCTGCAAAGCTTCCAAACCTCCTTATCAACGGGTCAACCGGAATTGCCGTCGGAATGGCAACGAACATGGCGCCCCACAACTTAAGAGAAGTCATTGATGGGACCCTGATGCTTATTGAAAACCCGGAAACAACAGTTTCGGAACTGATGACCGTGGTAAAGGGTCCGGACTTTCCTACAGGTGCGCATATCCTCGGGACAGCAGGCATAAGGTCTGCATTCACAACAGGAAGAGGCCCGATAAAGATCAGGGCAGTTGCCGAAATTCAGGAACTTAAAAAAGACAGGCAGCAGATTATAGTAACCGAACTCCCGTACCAGGTGAACAAGTCGAGGCTGATTGAAAACATTGCCCAGCTTGCCAGGGATAAGGTAATTGTCGGAATTTCCGACCTGAGGGACGAGTCTGACAGGGACGGAATAAGGGTTGTAGTCGAGCTTTCAAGGGGCGCAAATGCCAATGTGATCTTAAACCAGCTCTACAAGCACACCCAGATGGAGACCAGTTTTGGGGTAATCAACCTTGCCCTTGTGGACGGAAAACCTATAGAACTAAATCTGAAACAACTTCTGGAGATCTACCTGAACTACAGGATGGAAATTATCCAGAAGCGGACGCTTTACGACCTCAGGAAAAGCGAGGAAAGAGCCCATCTCCTTGAAGGGTTAAGGATTGCCCTTGACAACATAGATGAAGTGGTTGCCCTGATTAAGGGCTCTGCAAACGGCGATGAAGCGAAGCAGGGCTTAATAAATAACTTTGCCCTTGATGAGGTCCAGGCAAAGGCTATCCTGGATATGCGCCTGCAGCGCCTGACAGGGCTTGAGACCCAGAAAATCCTTGAGGAACTGGAAAGCCTCGTGAAAGTGATCGCCGAACTCAGGAAGATCCTGGAAAGCGATGAGCTCAAGTACGAGATTATCAGGACTGAACTCCTTGAGATCAGGGGAAAGTACGGGGACACCCGCAGGACAAAGATTGTGCAGTACACAGAAGATGTGACTGATGAAGACCTGATCCCGGAAGAAGATGTTGTGGTCACAATCACAAGCAGTGGCTACATTAAGCGCATTCCTCTTGACACATATACCATGCAGCGCCGTGGAGGCAGAGGGATTATCGGCATGGAAACGAAGGAAGAAGACTTTGTGGAAAACCTCTTCATTTCTTCAACCCACAACTATATCCTCTTCTTTACAAACCGTGGCAGGCTCTACTGGCAGAAGGTCTACGAGATCCCCGAAGGTTCCCGCCAGTCGAGAGGCAAAGCCATAGTAAACCTTCTTGAGCTTCAGGAAGGAGAAATGGTCAATGCAATGATCCCTGCAAAAGAGTTTGCCGAAGACAGATACCTCCTTATGGCAACAAGGGCAGGCACGATCAAGAAGACTCCGCTCTCTGAGTTCAGGAACCCACGGAAAGCCGGTATCATTGCAGTCAGCCTGGACGAAGGTGACGAGCTTGTGAAAGTCCTCCTTACCGAAGGAAAGCAGGAAATTGTGATGGTCTCGAAGAAAGGCAAAGCCATCCGCTTCTCCGAGGAAAACGTCCGCCCGATGGGCAGAACTGCAAGAGGAGTCCGCGGCATGACTCTTGACGGCCCCGACGACGAGGTAGTCAGCATGGACAAGGTCGACGAGACCACAACTCTCCTGACAGTAACCGAAAAAGGCTTTGGCAAAAGGACGGAATACTCCCAGTACCCTGCGCACCGCCGCGGTGGAAAAGGTGTTATTACAATTGTCACAAACCTCAGGAACGGCCCGGTCTCCAACGTCGAATCCGTGGCTGAAGATGATGAACTGATGTTCACGAGCGCAGAAGGCATCATCATCCGCATCCCGGCAAAAGGCATCTCCATTCAGGGCAGAAACACCCAGGGCGTAAGAATAATGAACATAAAGCCAGGGGACAAAGTCGTAGGGATGGCCAGGATCAAAGCCGAAGACGAAGACGAAAGACAGCTGAAACTGACAAACCTCAGAGCCAGAAAAGCAGAACAAGCAGGCGAGGCAGTAGAAGATTCAGAGGACGAAGTCGAAGACGTCGAAGAACTCGAAGACTTTGAAGAACTTGAAGATGTCGAAGAACTCGAAGACGTTGAAGAAAAAGAGGAAGTTGAAGAAGACGAGGTAGAAGAGAAAGAAGAAAACTAAAAATGAAATATGGGTGAAGGAAAATAATCCTTCACTCAAACTGCTGCCGGAATGAAGATTTTTGGGGATTTGTTTCCGGCGGCGGACTTTCGTTCAGGAGGGGAGGGAGGCTTGTTTATCTTTGGAGTCTTTCTTTGTGGTAGTGAGGTAGTTATTGATCAAATTCTGCAAAACAGGCACGTCTGCCGTTGCCTATGATATTCAATCCTACTCCCACGACCTGTATTTCTTCAAGTATTGCTCATTTCATTTTGAGATGCCCGGTGTCAAGATCTCAAAAGTCAATGATTAGAATTATATAATTACTCCTAATTATATAATATATCTAGAATAAATTCTTCTTAATACTAATCCGTTGATACAATTTTCAATTATCTTTACTATAGAATATATTTCTTTTTTTAGCAGGAATTGTTTATGATTACTCTGTGGCTATATAAAGGAGGAGTGTATTTGAAAGCTATTCTTCTGCTTATGATTTTCAGTAACTAACCCTCTAAATCCGCTTTTTTGAATAGATATAGGCTTTCGCTGACATTTTATAGGTCTTTATAGATGAAGGTGAAATGGAAATGGAGGTTTAAAAATGGACATCTGAATTCTGGTCATTTCCCTCTGGCCAGTAATTTATGAGAAAAATCATACAGCTTCCGCAGGAGTGACAAATTGCATGACATTTCCGGTTTTACAGAGCGGATACAATGTAAATTATTATGCAGAGAAGCAGCAGAGGCAGGATGAATGATCCTATCAATACAATAAGGCACGACTTCCAATAGCCTATGTTATGAACAAACTGGCCGCCTCGAGTGCAAATATGTACCCGGTAAATACTGGCTATTGGCCCCATCAGAAAAAAGGGAATAAATTGGAAAGGTAATGCAGCGTATGAGTAAGCAATTATTTTAAAAGTATCCCTATAATTTTCTTTGCCTCCCAGAAGTTTAAAAGAAAAAATAAATCCTATTGAGACAAATATATAAAATAAGAAAATTTGCAAAAATTCGGTGATAAGGACAGGGCCAGGAACTTCAAGATATTTATTTAGATAGATACTATTAAAAAAATGCCCAGTTAACACAGTAAGTAACAGAAACATTACGCTGAAAATCAAAGAATGGAGTAAATTATCCTCACGAGGCATTTTTTTGAAAAACTCTGAAGGTTTCAGCAATACATCCGTAAATACCGTAAAATAATTCACAACAACACCTCAATATTATTTTAAATGTTGGTGCACATAGATTAAGTTTTCCAGAAAACAAACTATTTTTGAAATATCTTCTATAACGTGGTACCTGAGGGTAGAATGTTACAGATTTTTCGTAATTCAGGCCGGTTTGAGTTTCAATGATTCTTAAAAACAGGGCAGCCATACGCCTGCGGAGCAGGCGGTGAAGTGCGAAAAAAGAAAAAAGAAAAGATTCCAAAACTAAATCAAGATCTGGAATAACATCGAATATCATGATCTTATCCAAACCAGTTATCCCCCAATTTCTCCTCCTTTTCCCCCTGCATGCTCGCATATGCCACATACTCCCCGCTCTCCGTATCAAAAACGAACCTGTAAACTGTTTTGAAATAAGCCCAGTATTCGACATACGGATTTCTCGCATCGCTAAGCATGACAGTTACTGATCCGTTTTCTTCCGAAACGTTATAGGCAAGATAATCGATTTCCTGAGGGACACCTGTCAGGTACAGATTTTCGGCTCTTTCGGCGTAGGCGGAGGCGTCGGGGACGTCGCCGGTCACGTTGATTTTTTCGATATAATCGCTTCTTTCGATCCCTGACCAGTAGCTGACTTCCATAATCTTGTAGTGGGTGGAGTTATAGGAATATGCGGTAAGGAACTTTCCGGGCGAGGAAGGGTAAGTTTCCTGATAGCTGATTTTTGTCCCCTCGGCGTCGGAAATATAATTTACAAGGAATATTTTTGCCACCGGCAGCACTGTAAGCCAGATCAGGAGCACGACCAGAAGGGTTCTATAGAATTTGCTCCGGTTTTCGGTGAAAAAGGTACAGAAGCTGTTGAACTTTCCGTGCCATCTGCCCTTTCTTTTCATATACCCGACAAATAAGACAAAGAGGGGCAGCAGAGGAAGGAGGTTTGCCAGAGGGTCGAAGAAGTAAACTGCTCCCATGATGGACGTCTCGGTGCTGAAAGGGTAGAAGGGGCGCATTTTCCAGCTGGTGACATAATCAAGGTAGCTGTGGAGAAAAATGGCTGCAAACCCGGCGGCTGTAAACCTGCGGTCTTTTGTTTTAAGCCAGATGAAAAGCGTGACAAGCAGGATGAAAAGAATGGAATGCATGAACTCCCGGTGGCCAAGCAGGTAAAAGAGCTGATTTCTGGTCTCATGGCTTACGCTGTCGCTAACGAGGGCAAAGAAGATGTATGGGATGATGTCCAGGTCCGGCAGAATTGCCAGAAATGCCAGGATGCCTCGCTTTTTTCCTTTGAAGCCGAGAGCCAGAGCGATCAGAAGGCCGATTCCAAGATGAGAGACTGTGTTTACCATTTGTTTTGTCCCGGAATTGATTTTCATTTTTACTTTTGATAAAGCACAAATATCTTGTTGAATATCCGGAATAAATTTCTACAAAAATATCTCATAGTTTGTATCTTTTATCTTTATAATAGATGCGATGTATAACTATATTCTGCATTTAAATTGCCATATGGTTCTGCATTTAAATTACCATATGGCGATTTAATATGTATTTGAAGACCTAATACAGCAGAGTAGTTTGAGACGGATTTATTTGAAAAACAAATTTCTGTTAACATAGTTAAGGGGAAAATTGGTTAGCAGGCAGGATTTGTAATGGAATATCCTGACTGGAAAGTATAGATTCTGTTCAGATTCTATTCAGATTCTATTCAGATTCTATTCAGATTCTATTCAGATTCTATTCAGATTCTATTCAGATTCTATTCAGATTCCGGAACAAATTTTGCGAAACCAATTGATTGTGAAGAGGGTAGAATAATATGGCTAAAGAGATGTACAAATTACCACCATTGAAATATGGTTATGCAGACCTGGCACCTTATATTTCCGAAGAACAACTGCGAATACACCACGACAAACACCATCAGGGTTATGTAAACAATACTAACGCCCTTCTGGAAATGATGGACAAAGCCAGGAAGGAAGGCACGGATTTTGATTATAAGACAACTGCAAAAGCCCTGTCTTTCAATCTGGGTGGGCACGTCCTTCACGGTTACTTCTGGTGGGAGATGACTCCTGCAAGCAATGCAAGCAAAGAGCCTGTCGGCGAATTAGCTGATGCGATTAAGGAAGATTTCGGAAATTTTGAAAGGTTTAAAAAAGAATTTTCCCAGGTCGCATCGAGTGTCGAAGGTTCCGGCTGGGCAGCCTTAACTTTCTGCAATGACACCAAAAGGCTTGGGATCATGCAGATAGAAAAGCATAATGTAAATCTGGTGCCTGATTTTCCGATCATTATGGACCTGGATGTCTGGGAACATGCCTACTACATTGATTACAAGAATGATAGGGGCAAATTCATAGAAGGATTCTGGAATATAATCGACTGGGAAGAACTCGACAAGTACTTTAAAAAGGTTCAGAAATAAATCGGAAAGATATTTTTCGACATAATAATCGAAAAATTATTTTTCAGCATAATTCAGCATAATTCAGTATAATTCAGCATAATTCAGTATAATTCAGCATAATTATGTTGTTTAAGCATAGTTATGTTTTCCGATTACACTTTTTTGGATGAGAAGTAATCGGAAATGACACCATTTTTCTTGAAACGGTTTTTGCTTCCCCTGGTCTTATTTCGGGAATCTTTTTACCTGAAATTTAATTCCCAGGAATCTCGTCCCTGGAATCTCGTCCCTGGAATCACTCGAAATAGTTATTTTCAAGCTTTTTTTCGGTTCTCCCATAGTGGCTCTCATATACCTCGTATTCTCCGCTTTCCCTGTCAAAAACAAACCTGTAAACCGTATCAAAATAAGGCCATTTTTTAACATAAGGGTTTCTGGCATCGCTCAAAATTACGGTTACAGCCCCATCTTTTTCGGAAATCGAATAAACAGGATAGTCGATCGCCTTAGGCACTGAATTACTGTAGAGCTTCCCGGCTCTTTCGGCATAGGCGGAGGCGTCCGGGACATCCCCCTTCACGTTAACCTTCTCGACGTAAAAGCTTTTTTCGACTCCTGACCAGTAGCTGACTTCAAGAAGTTTATATTGGGTATCATCATACGAATATGCTGCCAGGAATTTGCCAATCGATATCGGGTAGGTGTCGTTGTAACTGATCTCGGTCCCTTCTGCTCTGGAGATGCGGTCTGTCAGGAAGACTTTTGCAACAGGGAACACTGTGGTCCAGACAAGGAGGATTATAATAAAAGAGGCATAGAATTTGCCTTCATTCCTGTTTACAAAACCATGGAACCCTTTTAGCCCATTTAATTTTTTCAGCCCGCTTAATTTTCTATTCAATATGTCTCTGTTTTTAATGCTCCAGCTGTCCTTGCCTTCGAAAGGCCATCTCCCCGTGCTTTTGATTTTCCATCGATCTTTGATTTCAAGACTCCATTTGCCCCTGTTTTTCATATATTCCGCAGCTACGATGAAGACAGGCAGCAGAGGAAGGATATTTATCACGGGGTCGAAGGGATAAATGGCTCTAAGGGCGGACTCGTTTGTGCTGAACGGATAGAAGGGGCGCATTTTTGCGATCGTAGTGTAATCCAGGAGGATGTGCAGGAAAAGCGCCTGAAACCCTCCAAATGTAAAAGCCCGATCTTTAGTTCTGAGCCAGATCAGAAGTGCGACAAGAAAAGCGAAAAAAACCGAATGCGTAAACTCCCTGTGCCCCAGCAGATAGAAAAGCTGGTTTCGCGCCTCGTGACTTACGCTTCCGCTGATGAGCGTAAAGAGCGAATAGCTGAAGTAGTCCAGGTCAGGGATTATAGAAAGGAGAACCAGACCAAGCCTCTTTTTACCTTTCAAGCCCAGGGCGTAGGCAAGAAGCAAACCGATTCCAATGTGAGAAATTGTATTTACCATAAATCTACCATGAATTTCTATTCTGTACCATTAATAGTGTGTTTATTAACGGTGTATTTTTAATGAATGATGTTATGGAAACCATGATCGGAAAGAACTCCAGCCAGAGAAATTCTAGCGATATGGTGCCTTCACCCCGTATATTCCCATTATATTATATAAATGGATGGATAATTAATGTATACACCTGGAAAAAAGACAAAACAGAATTTAGATCGTATTTATGCTGCTTATCCTGATGATTAAGGAATACAAAAAAATTGAATGAATTATTATTATTATTATTATTATTATTAGTATTTTTATAAAAATGAAATGAGTTGATGAGATTGATAATTTCCTCTCAGGTTACTGCTCTCAGGTCACTGAGATGAATTTTCCATTGTCCCGGAATTCAGCGTCCTGTTAAAGAAATCTGTCATCTCCTCATATGCGTCCTGTGCAACGAAGCTTTCAGAAAGTTCTCCGTCTTCGATCATGAAGCCGTGCGGTTCACCCTGGTAAACCTTCAATTCGAAGTATTTGTCAGCCGTGTCCAGCTCGCCGGCGTACCGGTAGATGTCGGAGATATTGCTTGCCTGATCGCGGGTACCGTGTATGATAAGCATAGGTACATCAAGCTGGTCTATCAGGCTGGCCGGCTGGTCTGGCTGGGTTTCAGACCCGCCTGTGTAAGGGAAACCATACCAGGCAACTCCGGACTTGAACTCTTCGATCCGGGGCAGGAAAAGCATGGTATACCTGCCGCCCGCACAAAAACCGGTAAGGCCCAGGTTTTCCGGATCAACATCGTCCCTGCCCTCAAGGTAACTTACGCTGTTTCTGACAAGGGCTTCTACCTCTGAATCAGGAGGAGAGCGGGAATAGGTTTGCCACTGTGGAGCGACCACAACAAACCCATCTGCTGCCATCCTGTCCACAATCTCCTGGTATCCGGGCTCAAAGCCATTAAAGGAATGGATCAGCACCACAGCCGGGTATTTACCCTCTGCCGCCGGAACAGCAGTATAAGCAAGATAGGTCTGCCCCTCACTTGTGATGTTAACGGTTTCATTTCGGGTGTCAGTTGAAGCGCTCCCGGAAGCTTTGGGAACAGTTGGGACATCGGGATCGGGTTCAGGAGAATCCGGTTCAGGGACGTCAGGTCCGGAATCCTCCGAATCCGTGCAGCCTGAAACGCCGAGCAGACATGCTACAAGCAAAAACAAGAATAGTGTTTTCATGAAATTCATTTAACCCCCCCCCTCAAGCTTGCATGCCGGAAATATCATATGCCGGGATATTGAATCTCCGGGATATACCGACTAGGAGAATTATATGTCACGGGATGTGAACTACCACTCAGCTAAAGACTGAGTGGCTTCTTGGTTCATTCCTCCCTCTATTGAGGGCAAGTCCCCAAGCTCTTCCCCGCATTCCACAGGTGAAAATATGTACTTGAGCTTCCTTTCGGATTCCAGTTTTCGCTGGCGCAGTCTCTAGCC
>NZ_JJOV01000014.1:14240-46354 GCF_000979385.1 Methanosarcina sp. 2.H.A.1B.4 | reverse complement strand
TCGCATTGTGGTGACAGCAAAATACCTCAGTCCTTGCTTGGTTTTCGCTTCGGAAATCAGCATGGAATGAGAGACTTCAAAATAGAAATAAATTTGCAGAATCAATAACAGCAGAACGTGAGGAAGTTGACGCTTATATCCCACGAAGCTGAAGACTTCGGGGTTTTACGTTCCTTCCCATAAAACAGAAGGAACAAAATTTTCCGTGAAAGAGAAAAACGAAAAAGAACCGGAAGAGAATCAGAAAAGAAAAGAAAAGAAAAAACGGGAAAAGAACAGAAAAGAAAAGAAAAAGGGAAAAGAACAGAAAAGTACCGGGAAACAAATCTAAAAGATACTTTGACAGCAGGCTCCGGCTGCAGAGCTTACATCTCAACGATCTTTTCGATAACGTCCCTTTCGGAGCGGTAAACCCTGAACTTGGCCACCCTGCCTACCTCCAACGTATTGAAGTCCTCCCTGCTTGCCCTGTATTCCCGGACTTCGTCTTCAATGCAGAGCCGCATTCGGACAATGTACTCGATTTCCGGATACATGGTTTTAAGTTCGGCTTCCACGGACTCGTTGATCTGGAGGTTTTCGGAGCCTTCAGGAAGCAGCTGTCCGCAGGCTGCATCCTGAACCGAGACCCCTTCAGGGCCGCTCTGGAAGATGATAGTCCTTTCTTCCCCTTCAACTCCGACCACTTCTTTTTGAAGGACAAAACCAACACCTACCACAGGAGACAAAAACCCCTTAACTGAGATGAAAAGAATGGCGGCAAGGAAAATGATGACTGCTCTTTTCTTTCGGGTGTCGTCTATCTGGTTCAGCTTCAAGCAATTGACCTCGGTTCTTGTGGGATGAACTGCACTTCAATGAAATTCCGGATTCCAATAATGATAAACAATCATATAATTGCTGTCACAACAATAAATATTTTTTTCATATTTTAATAAATATCACATACAAAAAAACGAGTAATACTGGATAAGGACGATTAATAAGAGTGGATATAGAATAATGAGAATGAATCTGGAATGGGGTACTTGAAGCCTACCAATGAATAAATAGACAATATAAAAATACCAAGTGTTGACATAAATTTTAGAAGTATATAAATTTTTCCTTATTATGCTAACTGTATCCAGTTAAGTATTCAAATGTGCATATTAATGAATGTCAACGTAAGAACTGCGAACTTTTGCAAAAACCAGAATGAATTTTTGTATGCTTTTCAGGGATACGGAAAAGGAACTGGCAAAAGGAATCGTAAAAACGGAACATTTCAAGCTCCTACCTGACAGCAGGTCACTACTCCTTAACCTTATGGGTGCCATTCAAAAAAACGCATTCATTAAAAGAAAAAAAGCATTAGTTGACACTCTGGTTGTGGGACATAACGATTAAATTATATTTAAAAATGGAAAAGGAGACATAGAACATGGTAAGCGAAATGACTCCAACCAAAAGAGCTCTAGCAGCAGTGCTTGGAGGCAGGGTTGACTACGTACCTCCTGCAAATCCCCTGGCTCAGACCACGGCAGAACTGATGCAGATCTGCAATGCTTCCTGGCCAAAAGCCCACTTTGACAGTAAAATGATGGCAGACCTTGCAGCCGCCCCATATGAAGTCTGCGGCATTGAGGCTGCACGCCCTCAGTTTGACATTTCCCTGGAAGCGGAGGTTCTTGGATGCAAACTTGACTGGGACAAGCCGGACAGGCCTCCCGTAACCGGCCCTGCTTATACGGACCCTGCCGACATAACCTGGCCCGACAACCTGGAAGAAACCGGAAGAATTCCGGTCGTGCTCGGAGCAATCGACGAACTGAGGAAGCGCTACGAAGGCATGCTCCCTATCATCCCAGTACTTACAGCCCCCTTTACGGTAGCCGGCCACATAGCAGGCGTTGAAAACCTGGTAAGGTGGACAAAGACCGATCCGGAAAAAGCCCATGCTTTCATAGAGGCTGCCACGGACTTCGTAATAGCCTACGGAAGGCTGCAGACCGCTTACGGGGCACATATCCTTTTCCCTGCCGACCCATCGGCTTCAGGAGACCTTATTTCTGGGGAAACTTACAAAGAATTCGTGCTCCCTGCCCACAAAAGGATGGCAAGGGAGATCAGCTGCCCCCAGATCCTGCACATCTGCGGAGATACCAGCAAACTCCTGCCTTACATAAAGCAGAGCGGAATCGACTGCTTCTCCTTTGATGCCGTGCCAGTCTGGTACTGCCGACAGGTAATGGGCAACGAGATGTCTATCCTCGGAAGCCTGGACGTTATCGACCTGATGCCAAACGGCACCCCGGAACAGGTCTACAACAGGACCAGGGAATGTATCCTGCAGGGAACCGATATTGTCGGGACGGCATGTGACGTCTCATTCGGGACTTCCCTTGAAAACCTCAGGGCCTATGTCAGGGCCTGCAAGGAGACTCCGATCCCGAAATACGATGATGTGGAAGACCTCGTCAGGCAGATAGGGGTAGGTATCGGAAGGAACATGAAAGAAAACGTCCTCGGAGGAGTGCAGGAATGATCAGGCATATCGACCTCGCAGTCCAGAAGATCTTCGAGCTTAAAGAAAAAGAGCCTGCGAAGTTTAAAAAACTCATTGATGAAGGAATCATGATCGGCCTCGGGGTAGACCTCGGAGACGGGAACAAAGAAGTGACCACCGCCGACCAGATAAAGGAAAAGAACCGGCCAAAAGACCCCGAATATGCAGCCGTGGCAGATGCGGTGATCGCAGGAAACAGGACAGAAGCTGCAAAACTCACAGCTGACCTCCTTGAAAAAGAAAGAGATCCGACAGACCTGGTCTTAAATGCCCTTATGCACGGCATCCAGACCGTGTGTGAGCTTTACGACATAGGAGAAAGCTATGTCCCGGAAATCCTGCTGGCAAATGAAGCACTTCTCGGAGGAGTGGAACTCTGCCAGGAAAAGATAGGAGACATCCCCTCCAGTGGGAAGGTGGTATCCCTTGTTATTGTGGGAGACCTGCATGACATAGGCAAGAATATAGTGGCAGCCATTCTGAGGGCGAACGGGTTTGACGTCATCGACCTCGGAAGAGACATAACGGTAGAAGCAGTCGTCGAAGCCGTAAAGGCGGAAAAAGCCGACCTTGTTACCGGAACAACCCTCATGAGCACGACCAAAGGAGGCCTTAAAGCCCTCGCAGAAGCCCTGGAATCCGAAGGCGTCCCTGTCGCCTGCGGCGGAGCTGCTGTGGACAGTCACTTCGTCGAGACCTTTGGCAACTCAGTATATGGAAAAACTCCGCTTGACGCGGTAAAAATTGCAAAACAGATCTGTGCAGGAAAAAGCTGGGAAGAAGTCCGCAAGGACCTTCACTGATTTTACTTTAACTTTCCAGTTTTATTTTTTCCTTTTTTCTTTTTTACTTTATTCTTTTTTCCAATCTTCACCTCCTTTAACAAAACCCTGGGATAAAACATGGATCAGGCTATAAATATCGATATAGGCACCAGCGGAATCAGAGCGCAGCTCCTGGACCTTACGGACCCTTCCGTCCTGAGGACTGCAATTTTATCCAGAAACCCTCTTCCGGGTGCAAATGTTGTTGACCATATGGACTTTGCGATCAGTTACGGGCAGGACACAGCCCATGAAATTCTCGTTTCAGCCGTAAACTCCCTGATAAAAAGCCTTAAACCCGGAAACCTCAAGCGCATAGCCGTTTGTGGAAATCCGATCCAGCTGTCGCTGTTAGAAGGAATCGAAATCCGGGACCTTGCATTTGCGGGAAAAAACGCCCTTGAAAAAATGCACGTAAAGTCTCCGGAAAGGGACGGACATATCGTTTCAGGAAATGAAATAGGGCTTTCCATAGATGTTGATGTGATTATCCCGCCTTCGATAAGGCATGAAATCGGAGCCGATGCCCTTGCCATGATGATAAAGACGGGGTTTCTGGATTCCTCCGAAACCTGCATGGTTACGGATTACGGGACCAATGCCGAGATGGCCCTTAAAGTGGACGATAAGATCTTTACAGGATCGGCTGCTGCGGGCCCGGCCATGGAGGGACAGCAGATAAGTAAAGGTATGCTGGCAACCCCCGGAGCAATTGCCGATATGCGGCTTTCCGCAGGGGGCTGGCAGACCCTTGCCCTTGATGAAAAGCTCAGGCTTGTGGAAGGGCCAAAAATCAACCTGCGAGAAGGGACCTTTAAAACCTCGGGGTACCCTGTAAAGGGGATCACCGGCACAGGTGTGATCGCCCTTATGTACGCAGGCCTTGTCACCGGCATAATAAAGCCTCCTCATATTGAAGGCGGCAGAATTCGGGTTGGAAAGGGGATCACGTTTACGGAGGAGGATGTGATTGAAGCCGGAAAAGCCTTCGGTGCCCTGAGAGCAGGCCACCTGACCCTGATGCACGAAGCAGGAATAACATACGAAGACCTGGAAACAATGTACATGTGCGGAGCCAGTGGGACCTACGTTGACCCTCATAAGGCACAGGTAACAGGCATTGTGCCCGCGACCCCAAAACGGATTGTCCAGTGCGGAAACACCTCCCTGGAACTTGCAAAGGACCTGGCCCTTGATCCCGACTACCTCTCCTGCCTCAATGAAATGAAGAAATCGATCCTTGCAAACCACATCATGTTTGCCTCCTCCCCGACCTTTGCAGCCATCTACATCCAGGAGATAGCCCTCTGGAATGAAGGGATGCCCCTTGAAAAATACAACGCAAACCTTGAAAAGTCAGGAATCCGGCCAATCCCGAAAAAACTGCAGGAATGTATTATTGAAAGAAAATACGAAAGGGACATCCGGGAACTTGGAAAAAGCCTGGAGATCATGGAGCCAAAATGCGGTTTAATTGCCACGATCCGGTGCAGCGGCTGTGATACTTGCGTGAAGGGGTGCCCGGAAGAAGCCCTCTCAAGGAAAAACGAAAGTTTCAGGATCAATACTGCGAGATGCCTTGGCACTGCCTGCAGGAGATGCCAGGAAAGGTGCCCTGAAAAGAAGTTCTCGATCAATGATTTTAAGCTGGAGCTCCCGGGGTCCGCAGAGCCGTAATAGTAATATGATGCCGACCCGGGATAGGTATTTCAGCTCAAAATAATTACAAACTCAGAAATATAACTTCACCGAATACCAAACTTAACATAAATCTCCAGAATAAGCATAGTTGACGAACTCAACAATTACCAAACTCAACATAAACTTTTTACAGTCCCCCGGCTTTCTGAATAGGGCTGGATATATGTCTTCCGGTAAACATTAAATCAGGAGTTTCCCCTTGTTCCAGACAGAACCTATACTTTACCTCCAATCCCTTGGAACCGAATGGTTTACTTTCCTCATGGTTTTGATAACTTCAATGGGGTCTGCCGCCTTTTTTGCCAGCATAATAATCATCACCACTTTCGGGGTTGATTTCAAGAAAGGTTTTCTTCTGTTCCAGCTGCTGCTCTGGACCGGTGCATTCACGGAAGTTCTTAAGGTAATTTTTGTCCTCCCAAGGCCCGACTTTGTGGATTCCAGGGTCCTGAACCTTGAAAAAGGGTTTCCGAATACGTCTCCTTTTTCCGGGGAGGGGGCGGACAGGTTTTTCGGGCTTCCGGGCAGAGAGGCGCTTGATGCATTCAGATTTCAGGGCACAATTCCCCATTCCATGTTCGGATTTCCTTCAGGGCATGTCTCGACAGCAATTGCTTTATGGGGAGGAACTGCCCGGGTCTTTGAAAACAGGGTAATAAAAAACCTGGCTCCGGCAGCGATTTTATTGATAGCTTTTTCAAGAATGTACCTGGGAAGGCATTTTTTGGGAGATGTACTGGGAGGAGCGACCCTGGGTTTAATTATCCTGATTGTCTTTACGCGCCTCCTTAAAAGCCCGTTGAAAGATGAGCTTTTCAAAAAGGAGAGCTTTGAGCTTGTTTTCAGGCAGAAAAATCTCTTTTTTTACTCCTTTATGTTTGTTGTTCCTCTCCTCCTCACAGCCTCATCCCTGATAAGTGCCGATGTGGCAGGATTTCTCCTCGGCACGAATACGGCATATCTCCTGGTGATACGAAAAGGGCTCCCGGAAGATGACGGAGATACAGGGCAGCGAGCTGCCAGGGTATTTATCGCGCTTATAATGTTCGGGGTATCCAGCCTTGTTCTTGATGCAGGATTTGATGTAATCGGGGTGGCAGGTTACTTCGGTTTCACGGTTCTTGAATTCCTGAAAACCTTCATTCCTGCATCCACAATCTGGATTTCCGTATATATCTGTGCAAAGTTTGGGCTGTACGGAAGAGAGATAGAAAAGATCTAAACATGAGTTAGATGAAATAGAAAAGATCTAAACATGAGTTAGATGAAATAGAAAAGATCTAAACATGAGTTAGATGAACCTGATTGTAAGTCTTGTTCAAATTCGGTTTTAAGGACCGGAATTTGACCGGCCCTTTCATAATTCTGATTTCACCTGATACAGGCATTGAGGCAGAGGTTTATTTCCTGTGCCTCAGCCAATATGCTGCTGCCAGGCCTGAAACTGCAAACCCGAATTCAAAAGCCGGAGAAGATTCTACATCACCTTTTTCGTTCTGAGCTTTAGGCTCTCCAGTTTCCGGAACCTGTTCTTCATTTTCATTTATTCCTTCGTCGGCTCCGATTGATTCAGCTTCATCCGAAGCCATTTCTCCAGTTTTGGAAACATTTACTGCACCTTCCTCACCTTCAGGCACAAGGTCTATTATAATCTCATGTTCCGAAAACTGCGGGATATATACTGCAATTGAAGCTGTCTCGTTTTCGTATAGCCTGTAGCAAAGAGGTCTGTTTCCATCTGCAAAGAGTTCGTCAATGCTGTCAGCGTCTTCAATTATTGCACCGTCATATCTGATCCTCAGACGGTCGGGATTGGTGAGGTTAATGGTCTCATTGTCTACGTTTATATTGATGACTCTTCCATCTGGCAGGTCTGATTCAATGCCAAGTACAATGCGATCTCGATCCATTTCCCTTACTTTCAGGCTAACAGGGGCATAATTTGTGACTGAAACCTTATCCGAACCTGCACGGAAAACGATCTCAGCTCCGAATCTTCCGGTTGCTATTTCCCTGTTAAACACCTGATGCATATAGGTATAATTACCACCGTACCTGTATCCTGTTTGCATCAATGAAGGCTGCATCGGACTTGCCCTGAACATTACCACACTATATTCTACAAGATTGACTTTGATTTTATCGCCCGAAATTTCTGCTTCAGTCCCGTTAATAGGGCCCTCGGGATTTTCGGTAAGGGGATTCCTGAAAAACACCAGATATCCCTCGAAATTGTTTGCGGTAATTTTTATGGGGACTGCATTCTCAAGCCCGCTGTAGATATTCTTTTCCAGGCTTGCTTTTACTCCATCTGCAAGGTTGTAAGTAACGGTTTTATTTGCAAAAGCCCTGACCTGGAAAATCCCCATGGGAGAATCTTGAATCAGGATCTGGCTGTCAACACCCTGGTAAAAAGCTGTTGTTTCCGTAATCTGTTCGTCAAGGTACTCAAAATCCGAAATCTCAACCGAATCAAAGAGAAGGTTTCCTCCTACAGCGAAGTTTTCTATTATCCCGCTTTCGTTGAAGTTGAATGTGGTAAAGTTTCCACAGGCACAATTTCCCTGCTGCATGAAATACATCCCACTGCCTCTACCGGCTCGCATTGCCTGAGTGGCCTGCTGGCGCATCAAAAGCCTTTCCCTCGGGTTAAGAGTCGTATTCAGCTGCTGCATATTCATTACCATGTAACTGGCAATTTCCTGCCCTGAGACCCCGTACCGCTCTTCAATCTCCAGAACCGTAAGCTGCGTGTCCATATCTTCCGGAAGCTCGAGATCAGAGATCGCATCTTCAACCTGGACCCCGAAGGTGTCTGATACTTCTTCAAAGGTCATTGACCCAAAACCATCAAACCTGCTGTCATACTGCGCAAAACCGTAACCATGCATCATTCCGGGACCCATTCCCGCCCCTGGACCGCCTCCCGGCCCCATCTGGGCATGTGTCGGTAACGCAACAAGTACGGTAACCAAAAAAGCACATAACAATGATACATCCAGACGTTTAATCCTCATTTTCTATCCCCCCTAACGTAAGTAAATAGTAATTGCCTGAAATCCAGAAACTAGCCCGGCAAAAAATACCCTGTATGTAATGATTCAACACATATTATAATTGTTTTTTCATGTATTCTCTCGCGTCTCTGTCTGAAATATAAAATATATTCATTGGTCATCGGTTAAGGAATATTCGTTTCTTAGGCTACCGATATTATATCAGAAGTCTGCCTCAAATATAGCCATATTTACCAAAAATCGATACTATGCTCCATCTCCAGCTCGGATAAAATTTTGAACATCTGTTGTGGAAATGGATGCAATTTATCATGCTTCTTCACTTAACCGAAGACGCATGAAAATATATTAGAGAAGCATATGTCCCTCATAAAAAGAGCTTCACATCTCGTCTTTCCGGCAATTTACAAAAACTTTATATCGGAGAACTGAGCGTTGGAGATTCATATTTAATCTTACTTCCTGTGTTTAATCTCCGTAATCAGATCGTAAATTACCGGATATATTATAAAGATTGAAATTATATGAAAACTGAGATAGATAGATCAAACCGAAAAGTTAACTTATAAAAGTGCTTTTTAAAAGTACTGCAAAGAATTTCATTCAGGCTCCGAAGTATATTCGGGATAAATAACCGGAGAAACAGGCAGTCATTAAAAGTGTTAAGTCTCAGTAAAAAAAAGAAAAAATGTTAAATCATTGTAAGTTAATTTACTCTGAACTCTGGAATTAAGGAATAGCTTAAATAATGCTTTTAACTATTGAGCGTATTCACAATTCACTGGAGAAATAGCATACTGAAAACCGCAACCTGTTGGTTGTAACTGGTGGAAAGGACTTGATGGCCGTTTCATCTGTGGAAAAGATTTCCCACGGCAATATATCTTAGAAATCTGATCAAAACAAAGAGGATGACATTCATGGACTTTGAAAAATTGAGACACGGGACCGAACTTATTAAGAGGGGCTTTGCAAGGATGCAGAAGGGGGGTGTGATCATGGATGTGACAACCCCGGAACAGGCCAGGATCGCAGAAGAAGCCGGAGCAGTTGCTGTTATGGCCCTTCAGGCTGTCCCTGCAGATATCAGAAAAGAGGGCGGAGTTGCCCGTATGGCAGATCCCGAAATCGTCCAGCAAATCATTGATACGGTTACTATCCCTGTAATGGCAAAGGCAAGGATCGGGCACTTCGTCGAAGCTGAAATCATGGAAGCACTCGGTGTTGACATGGTAGATGAATCCGAAGTCCTTACCCCCGCCGATCCTTTCTATCACATAGACAAGACACAGTTTACAGTGCCCTTTGTCTGCGGAGCCAGGAACCTCGGAGAAGCCCTCCGCAGGATCAACGAAGGAGCAGCCATGATCCGGACGAAAGGAGAAGCCGGAACAGGAGACGTCAGCCAGGCAGTAAAGCACATGAAGCAGATTCAGGGCGAAATCCGTGCCCTTGCCGGCAAGACAAAAGAAGAACTGATAATGGTTGCCAGGGAAATCGAAGCTCCTATCGAACTTGTAATGGAAACCGCTAAAATGCAGCGCCTGATTGTAGTAAATTTTGCAGCTGGTGGAGTTGCAACCCCTGCTGATGCGGCTCTTATGATGCGCCTTGGTGCAGACGGGGTTTTTGTAGGCTCAGGCATTTTCAAAGCCGAAAACCCTGAAAAGATGGCAAAAGCAATCGTTGAAGCCGTAAACAACTACGATAACCCTGCAAAACTTGCCGAGATTTCAAAAGGCATAGGCGCCGGAATGAAAGGCATCAGCGTAGACACGATCCCTGTTGAGGAAGCTCTTCAGGAACGCGGCTGGTAACCCGCCCGAGTCCCGTCTCGGGAGGACGGGGCCCTTTTCACTTCGCTCCCCGAGTTTCGCTTCGGGAGCACGAAGTCCTTTTCGCTTCGCTCAAGAGGACTAAAAATTCAATTTTTTAAAAACAGATTTATTCTTGCAGGTTTGTAAGAATAAAATTTATTTAATTTTTTACATTTTTTGATCAACAAATAAAGGATTAATTTTGGAAAATGGTGTTTTTTATGAAGATAGGTGTAATCGCTATTCAGGGAGCGGTTTCTGAGCATGTTGATGCTTTGAGAAGAGCCCTTGCAGAGAGAGGGGTTGAAGCTGAGGTAGTTGCGATAAAGCATAAGGGAATTGTGCCGGAGTGCAGCGGGATTGTGATTCCTGGCGGGGAGAGTACGACGCTTTGCAGGCTGCTTGCCCGTGAGGGGATTGCAGAGGAGATAAAAGAGGCGGCTGCGAGGGGAATTCCGATTCTCGGGACCTGTGCAGGATTGATTGTGCTTGCAAAGGAAGGGGATGAGCAGGTGGCAAAGACCAGCCAGGAACTGCTTGGGATTATGGATACAAGGGTTAACAGGAACGCTTTTGGGAGACAAAGGGATTCTTTTGAGGCGGAACTTGATGTGGCTATTCTTGACTCTCCTTTTACCGGCGTGTTTATCCGGGCTCCCGGAATCGTGAGCTGCGGGCCTGGCGTGCGTGTACTTTCCAGGCTTGAAGACATGATTATTGCTGCAGAACAGAGAAATGTGCTGGCTCTTGCATTCCACCCGGAATTAACTGACGATTTGCGCATCCACCAGTATTTCCTGGATAAGGTTTTTAACTGCTAAGAGTTACAGGGGTCAGGTTAATGGGTTTATCCTGTAGCTGACCATGATTTATTTCATTTGTTTCTTTGGCATTAAAGTACGTGATTATTTGTTTTTCACGTACTCTCTCCTTCCGTTTTTGATTTGTGGTTTTTATTAAAATCATATCATATGCTTTTCATTTTATTTCTCATGATTAAGCAATTTTGAATAATCTTGCCTTATCTACGATATCACCTATCAAAGAAAATATCTGTTCCATCGTATTGTCAGTTTCAGGAGTAATATCTTTCTTCAACAGGTTTACATTCTTCGTGAATATTTCTTTTTAGGGTCCTCTAAAAATCATCAATTTTTTAAGGGTTAATTAACCTTTTTTAGTAGCTTACGTATAATAATAGTGCTTTTCCGAGTAAAGTACATGTAAAAAACATTTTATTTTTTTTATTTGAGAAATTATAAACCCTTAATTTCATATTCAAAATCTTATTGTCCCCTATTTTAAACAACAATTTGAATCTAACAAAAAACGAGTCAAAAGCAGTAATTAAAATTAATTTTAGCTTGATTGAGTATAAATGGTTAATTTGCCTCTTTTTGAGCTTTAAAAGCGTAATAACGGTTATTTTTTCCAAAAAAATACTTCGATGTTGCCTCCACACATAAGAAGTGGATATAAACTACCCGCAAGAAAATAGCGAAGGGTCAAATATTTAAAGTGGTTTGGATAATTCCTACACTGTAAACCTAAATTTGATAAGATATTGTCAACAGTTCAAAATGATTAATATTAAAAAAATTCACAAACTATGATAATCAATAACGGTAAAATATAAAAAGGATTAGTATATTTACCTGATGAAAGTGGGTTTTATTCTTGAAGGCGGACTTTTTGCAAACTATTCCCGATCATCAGATAGACGAAAAAGCGGTCTCATACTGGCGCTGGTCGGGACTGCTCGGCTCTTTTTTGTATTGGCTGGTACCTCTGGCTTATTATGGTGCCATGAGGCTCTGGAACTGGCCTGGATGGATTCTAGCTATTATTATAGTTTTGGTACTGCTTATATCTTTTCTGGAAATCACGGTGATTCCGAATATTCTATGGAAAACGTGGCGTTACGATGTTTCTGAACACCAGATTGATCTTTATCATGGTGTGTTTATTAAATACCGTACTTTAATTCCCATGGTACACATCCAGCATGTTGATACTGTACAGGGACCATTAATGCGTCATTTTGGGATTTCTACGGTAACTGTATCAACTGCAGCGGATGAGCATGAAATACCTGCACTTGCAGATGATGTGGCCGCTGAACTACGAGAAAAGATTTCAGTATTAGCCCGGGTAGTGGATGAAGATGTATGAACCTCAACGTCTGCACCCAGCAGCAATACTGGAGTTTTTGATAGGAAATATTTATAAACAGTTTCAATCCTTACTGCCACTTATTATTCTGGTATTTGGGCAAAACGAAATTCGCCGGTGGTTTCTTTTTGCATTGCCTGTAATACTGCTGCTGTATGTGTTATATACAATAGTTTACTGGCTGCGTTATGTATATTATATTCAGGATGATGAACTGCATCTGGAATTTGGTATATTCGTTAAGAAAAAACGATTCATTAGTTTTGGACGAGTTCAATCAGTTCAGGTATCTGCCGGAATAATTCAGCGTATATTCGGCCTGGTGAAACTGCAGGTAGAAACAGCCGGCGGAGGGGACAAAGCCGAACTGGTCCTGCCTGCTATTTCCAGGACAAGGGCAGAAGAGCTCCGGTATATTCTGGAAAGTAAACGACCCATACCAGCCCAGAAATGCCAGGAAACAGAAGATCAACATACAGGAGAAATTTTCCGGCTACCAACCCGTGATTTGTTCATTCTGTCCAGCACCTCCAACAGCATTGGGGTGGTACTGGTAGGTTTACTTGTGATATTCTCGCAACTGGAAGATGTCTTTCCAGATCTCAACATATGGAATATTATAGGGGATTATGTAAAGGAGCTTGCTGGCAAAACAATCACTACTATTGTACTTGTTGTTTTAGTCATATTTTTACTTGCCTGGGTTCTGTCACTGTTAGGGAATTTTATTAAATTTGGCGGCTTTGAACTCATACGTATGGATAATAATATAAAAATTAATCGCGGTCTCATGGAAAAAAAGCAGCTCACCATACCAATTAAAAAGATTCAGGCTGTACGCGTAGTAGAAAACGTTCTGCGTCAACCGTTTGGAATGGTTAGTATTCAGGTAGTCAGCATCAGCAATGCCGGAGAAAAAGGCGAATCTAGTGTTCTTTTTCCGATAATTCCTCGTAGACAGGTAGAGGAATTTTTAGAACAGGTCCTGCCTGAGTTTGCTGTCCCGCTTGAAACCAAACAGCTTCCTACCCGTTCACGGATAAGGTATATTTTAATAAATCTTATACCGGCATTTCTTGTAACTATATTAGCAATGTTCTTCTTACCTTATGGCTGGTTCGCACTCCTGCTGTGGCCTCCGGCAATTTTGCTGGGCTTTATTCAATATCGGGATGCAGGCTTTAATATACAGAATAATAAACTGCTTATCAGTTCAAGGACCCTGGGCAAGGTTATTACTATAGTTCCCAGGCAGAGAATACAGTCTCTAGCTGTTTCTAACACCTATTTTCAAATAAAACGTAAACTTACTACATTGCATGTAGAGATCGCCTCCGGCAGCATTACTGCCAGTAAAAAATTGGTCGGTATGGATAAAGAACAAAGTGCAATGATCAGCAGGTGGTATTCTGATTTTGGTGGATACATATAATTCCGGTACCCCCTAATATCCAGGCAACATTGCATAAAAAACAATATTGTATATACATATAGTATATAAAGATAGTATCTAATTATTGGGAAACGTGGCTCAAAACAAAAATCCACTGACGTTTTTGTCCCAATGAAACCTGTTGGAATTCCTTGTATGCATCCCCAAGGACAAATTTTCCCGATAAACTTGCAGACTTGCCTTTTCCATTTACTCATTCTGAAAAAATCAGCGTCTTTTTAATTTTTTCTGGTTTTTCTTCAATTTCAGAAATACTCATAAAATTTCATCCGAATCTGAGTAAACCAATATCCTCTCCTTGGAAAAGGAGATCCATTCAGATAGACACTTATAAATATATTCCGATGACAAATTAATTTTTGTGGAATTCAGACCTTTTAAAATAAATTTTTGTTTCCAGTCGCTTCAAATGGCTTTATTTATTACGAATTTCAGAACAGTGTTCTTCTTTTGCACCTATATCCGATAACCAATTTTTTATATATTTGTCGCTCTTTAATTGTTTATAATCCAAAATACCACCAACGCCCTAACTTACTAAATAAGTGATAGGGTTACGTATAAGGATTTATTCTAACAAAAACAGATCTAATGAAGGGGTGAAGTGAATGGTCAAATTGAGCAGCGAAATGGTCGAAGATTTTGAAAAAATGAAGGTTTTTCCCTTTGCCACAGCCTCCAGAAATGGAGAACCAAATGTCGTACCAATCGGCTTTTGCAAGCTTCAGGAAGACAGAGAGACAATCTGGATTGCGGACAATTATTTCTATAAGACCCGCCAGAACCTTGACGAAAACCCGAGAGGTGCGATTTACGTATGGGGCCCTGAGGTTAAGGGGTGTTACCAGATAAAAGGGGACTTTGAGATAAAGACCGAAGGGGAAGACTACGAGAAGATGTATAAGGCGGTCAAAAGCATGGGAGACAGGTTCCCTGCAAAAGCCCTTGCTATCATGAAGATCACGGATGTTTACGAGTGCAAATCCGGAGCAGGAGCCGGAAAGCAGCTTCTTTGAATGCTCTTCCGAAAAGATATAAATAATTTACGATTTTGTCCTGTCGGGGAGGATAAAATACCGTCCTCGCAATCTCTCTTTTTTTGAAGAAATCTATCCTCCAAAGGTAGCCTGTGCCTTTTTTCAGATATTTTTGCATATTTTCTGAAATGCATATTAAAGGAATACATGAGAATGATTGTTTGATACTTTGGAGAGAAACTATATATGCTCGGGTTTCTTACCCCTATGGACAGTATGAAAAGATGAAATGTATCAATACTATGTATGGCTGCAGGCTTAGTATGTCTACAGGCTTACTGGTCGTGCCTGCAGTCTCGGCGGAAGAGGAATTATTGCAAGTCCATTTCCTGAAGATTCTTCAATCCCTCCTTAAAAGGAATATGTGGCAATCTCCTGCCCGGCAGATTCCTCTAATGCCGAGTTTTAATTTTTTATTCTTCTGCCTGCTTATCGCATAATCTACGGGCAGACTAACTAACAATAACTCTCAAGCAGGAATATATAATACAGGAAATTTAAAAGTTGAATGCCTATGAGGAATCGGTCAGTGGAACCGAAGACTGAACGTTTAATATTTACCAGCTCTAAGCTTGAAAAAAAGCTTATCCTCTGTATATTCTTTTTTTTATTCACAACAACAGCCGGGGCTACGGAATATATTGTAAGTCCGGCTACAACTGATCAGGCAGGAGCTTCAGTTAACGGAGAAGAGGTAGTATTGCTCAGGGACTTTACAGTTTACTGGCAGTTTCTGCTCTGGCTGGCCGTGATGAATATCCTGTCGGTAATAGATATACTGCTGTTACCTGCAAATCTTATTTTTGCAATACTCGGATTTCGAGTGGTAGACTATTCAAATACTATTGGAGTTCTGAAGAGGAAAAACATATATGATTTTATCAAAACAAGGCCCGGGACCTATATAAGCGAGATTGCAAACAATATGAGCCTGAACCGGGGGACACTGCGTCACCATCTCCAAATTCTCGAAGCCGAAAATATGATAGAAGCTCAATGTTCTTGTGGAAAAGTCCGATACTTCCAGAACAACTCCACATACGACGAAAAAGAAAAACGTGTTATTTCAGCTCTTCAAAATGAGATGAACCGAAAGATAATTTCAAAGATATTAGAGGAAGAATGCAACACCAATGGAGACCTTGCCCTTACAACGGGAATTTCCAGATGTACGATTTCCTGGTATATGAAGCAATTAAAGGAGCTGGACCTGATTGAAGAAAATAAGATGGGAAGGAGTAAAATATACAGTATAAATCCTGTTTATCGGGATACAATTGAAAAACGTATTTAAAGTTTTTTGAATAACGGGCTCAAACAGAAAACTAAACAAAATTTACATTTGTAAGGGATTATATGCCAGAAATACTGAAAATAAGCCTATTCTTAATCCTTCTGATTTCAAGCATACCCACAGGTTTCGCAGCTTCATCCGAAAACCTCAGCATGAGCATTGAAGAAACCATATCCATATCACAAATAGTGAACCCTTATTTTGGCAGCCTTGTAGAATCTTCTAAAACCAATCTCAAAGAGCAACCTATAATTAGCGGTTCATGGAGTCCGGATGGCAGCCGATTGGTGGTAGAAGCATCTATTAACTCTCAGTATGGAGCTACCCTTCATTCAATTTATATCATGAACGCAGACGGAAGTGGAATTCGGGAACTTGCATCAACCCCAGGCAACACAAAAGAAAAATCCCTGAGCCTGCATATTCTGGAAAACCCCTATACACAGGAAATAACCTGGAGTCCAGATGGAAATCGGATAGGAATTTTTGCTAATATTTTCACGGTAAGGGACTTTTATATAATTGCTGATCCGGATAACACATTGATTAAGACTGCAGGTAAGTGTAATTACGCGACCGTTGATGAAATTGGGAACAATATTCTGGATCTTGAATGGCAAACTAATTTTATGTGGAATCCGGAAGGCACAAAAGCTCTTATAATAATGGATCAGGATCCTCGAAGTTATCAATTATACTTAATTGACCCGGATGGCTATGTGCTCCAGAAGCTTACAGATACATCCAATCGTGTAGAGCCCGCACTCTGGAGCAATGATTGCAAAAAAATAGCATATAGTGTTACTGGCCCAAATGAGGAAGAAGAAACAGGCCTCTGGATAGTAAATGAAGATGGAACCGAGGATAAGAGACTAGTGGATAACGGAATTGTGATTGCCTGGAGCCCCGATGACAGCAGAATCTTCTATGTTGATGCAAACTCCGGTCTATATTCAATAAAGGCTGATGGAACCGATGAGATTCAACTTTCAACAAGTTTTGTGAGAAATGAAGATGTTTTTAGTTTCAGTCCAGATGGAAAAAGTCTTATTTTCAGTACCGTAAACGATGACAGAGTCACTATATTTTTGACAGACTCGACAGGAAAAAATGCAAAAGTGCTTGAAGAATTTCCGGGATATATTATTTTCAAGCCCAGCTGGTACCCGAAAGGAGATAAAATAGCTTATGCACAGGACGATGACCTTTATACGATTAACCCTGATGGAAGCGAAAAAAGCCTTATCGCATCCGCAATAACCGACTATAAATGGCATCCTTCAGGAAATTTTATCAGTTTTATTTCATCAGATTCTGTTTTTGTTGCAAGCCCTGATGGATCAACAAAAATACAGCTTACTGAAGATGGTGATGATTATAGGTTTCTGGCAGATAGGGATCTGAATGGCTGGAGTCCTGATGGAAGCCGGTTGCTCGTTCGAAACGACTTCAAAGATTTATCCGTAATAAAACTCGAAGGATATGAAGATCCTCTCTCCATTGATTTCTTGACGCCCATAGAGGGAGAAAACTGCGAGCTAAGAGTTCGTTGCATGTCGGAACCTGTTACAGATGCTCTTCTGACCCTTGATGAAAAAGAAATTGGTTTTACCAGCAGTTCGGGTTTCCTTAACTACAGCTGTCCTGATGCGGGCAGGTATGTAATAAATACCAGCAAAATAGGATACAGGTCCGCAAGCAAAGTTTTTATCGTGGAGGAGAACTCCTCCGCATCTCCGGAAAAATTCGTGGTTCTGGAAACATCTCCTGATTCTGGAAAAGAGGAAGATTCAAGGCCCGAATTTCAGGTTCCGGGGTTCAAGGGGATTACTGCAGTCCTGTTCCTTCTTTTTTTCATCCGCAGGTGGAATTCTCTGTGAAGGCAGACCTGAAAAATATCGGGATCATCGCCCAGAAAGAATTCGCAGATTACCTGTACAGCCCTGGTTTCAGGATGTTGCTTGGGATCTTCACATTTGTTGTTCTTTCGATGAGCGTTATTTCGGGAAAAGAAGGGTGCGAGCTCTTTAATCGGGGCTTCGGTTTCATTGATGTTGCTCAGGTAATAACGCTTTTTATTCCCGTTCTCGGGCTTGCCCTCGGCTTTGATTCGATCGTTAGGGAAAAAAATTCCAAATCGTTGAATACATTACTGACACATCCTGTTTTTCGGGATAATATTATCAGTGGAAAAATCATTGGAGGTCTTGGAGCTCTTATTCTTGTGGTCTTTATTTCGGTTACTGCTTCAATTGGTACTGTCCTGATATTTACAGGAATAGATGTCGGCTTTTCCGAACTGAACAGGATCCTCATCTTTTCATTGCTCACTTTTTTATACCTTTCGGGTTTTTTTGCCTTCAGCCTGATAATTTCAATTATTTCGAAAAGTTCGGAAAGCTCTTTTATTTCCGGACTTGTAGTGTGGCTAAACCTGATTTTAATCTTTGGAGCTATAGTTACTGCTGCCTCATCTATTATTACCGGGGAATTGATAGTTGACCTGGATAATAATGATGAAGCCAAGGTTATGAGTGAAGACTTGCAAAAACTTTCTCCTGCAAGTTACTATGCTGAAGCTGTAACCGGAGTCCGTGTAAGTTATGGAAGCTTTGGAATTTCTTCAGGCAAAGAAACAAAAGGAATTTTTGATACCAGAGTAGGGCTTGGGAACTGGTTTGCTGATTACTGGATAAATCTGGTGGTATTGACAGGCATACCTTCACTGATGTTCATAGTTTCGTATGTAGCATTTCTCAGAAGAGACATATGAGGGGAAAACGAATGAATTGTGATTTCGAAAAAGCTTTAGTAATAGCCCAGAAAGAATTCGCAGACCGTCTCTGGAGTCCTATTTTTCTTTCCTTACTAGGAACTTTAATAATAGCAATATTTGCAGTTACTTATAGAGAGGTTCTTCAGACCGAACTCTATAGCCAGATAGGACAGATACCTGTACCTTCATCAGCAGTTCTTGAGGGTTTTTACAGTACTTCGCTGATGATGACATGGTTCGGCCCGCTTGTAGGTATCGCCTTAAGTTTTGATAGTGTAATAAAGGAAAGAAAATCGGCCTCTTTGAATGTTTTGTTAACACATCCCGTATTCAGGGACACAATCATTCTTGGGAAAATGCTTGGAGCCGTACTTCTTCTTCTGGTAGTAATGATGGCCTCAACTGGGATTTCCCTGGGCACAATAATTCTCCTTCTGGGATCAAAAGTAAGTGCAATGGAGTTAAGCCGAATTGCAGTCTGGTTCATCCTTACTTTCCTTTATGCCCTGGTGTTTCTTGGTATCGGACTTGTTTGCTCTATCTATGTTCGAGAGGCTACGGATTCACTTGTCTATAATATCGTTATCTGGTTAACTCTTAGTATTATGTTTTCCTGGATACTGAAATTTTTAAGTTATTCACTCGAACCTGTAGTAAGTGCTGGAGTCCAGGATATAACTGATAGTCTTTTAGCTTTGTCCCCAATGCACCATTATGCTGAACTGAGCACCGGAAAGACAGGTCTTGGATGGGGTGCAGGAGGAGGTTCATATGGCAGAGATAGTATGGAAGGGATTCTGGATATTCGTTTTACGCTGGCTCAGTGGTTAAAGGAATTCTGGACAAATCTTGTAGTCCTGTTTATAGCTCCCCTCCTTCTCCTGATAACTGCATATTTGAAATTTTTGAGGGAGGATATAAGTGCTTGATGTGAGGGAAATGAGTTTTTTGTCTTTTAACTGAGTTCTTTGTCTTGGAATGAAAGTGCTTTCAAGTACTTTCATTTTTTGTGCCTGCTATTTGGAAATATTTCATGTGCGTTTTTTTGTGTGGAACTCTTACAACACAGGTTCGTCCTTAAATTAAGCTACGTAATCTGCTGTAAACGGCAAAGAACCTGAAAAAATATTTGTTTGTGTTTGAAACCATAGATTTTATCTCTTTATCGGTTAGTATTTCATGCTCTGAATTTTCTCCTTCAGTACGTTATGTCCTTTTTCAAAAATGCGAGTATGGAGCCTATAAGCAAGATGAAAGGCAGCACAAAAAGATACGCCAGGTTGGGCCAGAACTGCACTGCCCAGGCTCCAAGTGTGTAGCGTGTGTCAAATATCCCTCCGATTCCGGAAGTCATTCCTGTATCAGTACTCTTGACTCCCACGGCAGTTGCAGTAAAATGATAATCAGGTAAGAAGTTCTTTAATGCCTGAGTCTGGTCATTTGCTATATTTAGATTTTCAGAAAAGGCATAACTTACAGTAAATATTAGCTTGGCAAGCAATACTGTTATGATAAGCCAGAAAATAAGGTTGAACATAAGTGAATTATTTGATTTTTTTGATATTGTTGAGATCATAATAGATATTGCGAGGAATATTAAAGCATAGAAAAAAGTCAGAAATACAAACATTTCAATCCTTATGATTTGCTGCATCGTAACAGGAAGACCAGAAGCCATGAGCATAACTCCTGTTGCCAGATTTATGGAAAAGAAAAGCACCAGTAGAATACATAAGCCTGATCCAAGGATTTTACCAAGAATTATATTGTCTCTAAACACAGGATGTGTCAATAAAACATTCATGGAACTTGATTTTATTTCTTTGACAATTGCATCAAAACCCAGTACAATACCCATAACTGGCGCAAAGCGGCCGACAACCTCTGCGACTCCTTCAAATCCTCTCATCAAATCAGGACTGCCAAGAACATTTACAGTATATTCGACTTCTGTTCCCTGTACATACGACCAGGCAAGGACAACCAGCATGAAAGTGGTCGTAAATAAAAGGAATACAGGACTTTTCAGATGGTCAGCAAACTCTTTTTGGGCTATTACTTTGACATTTGAGATATTTTCCATTGTATTCCCTCTTTAAATATCATCTCTCAAAAGTGAAATGTATGAGGCTGCCAGAAACAGAAGCGGAAGAATTAGTAAAATTATCACGTTTTGCCAGTAATATCCAAGCAGGTAAGATAGTGAATACCCGGTATCGAGAAATCCATGTACGTCTCTCTGAACATTAAACCCTCCATAATAACTCAAATCCTGGGCTCCAACGGTTACCTCCGCAAAATGATGCAAAGGTGAGATATTGTAAAATGAGGATGCTGTAGAAGCAAATTCTTTTGTCATATCAAACAGTGTTTGACCTGATACGAAAGATGCCAGCGTTATTATAGTGGGTCCAAGGGCGAAACACATATTGATCCAGACAAAAACCCCAAAGGTAAGGGATTCAATTTCCGTTTTACACCAGACTGAAGTAAAAAGCCCAAATGCGGCAAAAAGTAAAAGATAAAGAAAGGTAAATATCCCGAAAATAAACAGCCGCAAGAGGGAATCAAACTCAGCAATTTTTCCGGAAATAATAAAGTCCGATGCTGCAATTATTACGAGGGATAAAAATACTACAAGAGCAAGAGTTATTGAAATCCCTAAGAATTTGCCTGTAATAATATTATCCCTGAAAACCGGTTGTGTCAATAAAACATTGAGGCTTTTGCTATTTTTTTCTTTAATTATCCCGTCATACCCAAGGGCTATGCCTATTAATGGAAAGAATACTGCGATTACCTGGACAACATCCCAAAAATCACTTGTGAGGCTTTGCAGATATATGAACATAGTACCCATAAATATAGCAAGGAGCACGAAAAAACTTGGTTCATGCAGTTTGTCCGAAAATTCTTTTTGTGCCAGTGTTAAAACGCAGTTTTTATTCACGAGATCATAACTCCTTACTTTTATGCAGCAGCCAGATTCCCATTATGCAGGTAAACATTTGTAAAAGCATAAAGGAAGGAGATTGCTTGATTATTTCTTGACTCTCAGTAATCTGTAATGTATTTTTGGGATCTGGTTCATTGATCTGGACTTTATCAACGGTGCCAGATTTTTCGCCCTTGATAATTTCCTTTACTGGCAAACTCTCCCAGATTGACGAAAAGTTTTCAGAATCCAATTTTACCAGAGAGCTATTCCCATGGTCCCACCCGGGATTCTTATTTATAGTGGATCCGATAGTGAATTGATTTCCATCAGGGCTCCAGTTTATGCAGGTATCATATCTTCCCTTTACTGCAGGTGTTACCTGAGTAAGATTAGAACCATTGGAATTAATGATGAACAAAGGAGCAGCAATATCAAATTTATAAATGTCATTGTTTTCAATCATTCTTCCAGTAGCTGAGTCAAAGGCGGACATAAAAGCTATGAAGTTCCCGGACGGATTTATTGAAAAATGCTGCCTTTCGCCAAAATATTTCCATAGGTAGGAGTAAGTAGGTCCGAAACTCGTGATAAAGGACAGATTGGTTCCGTCAACATCTATCGAATAAAGCTTGTTTCCATTTTCAACAAACAGTATTTTCTTTCCATCAGGGAACCATTTGGGCTCGCTAGCGTTGCCTTCATACAAAAGACGCTTATTATTTTCGTCTCCTTCTACAATATACAGATTCCTGTTCTGATTTACGAGCAGAAGAGAACCGTTTGGCTGCCAAAATTCTTTTGTCAAAAGATATTGATCGTATTCGTTGTTTCTATCGTAATAAGAAATATTTCCTTTTAAATTCGAACCATCAATATTAGAGATATAGGTCTGACAATCGTCGCTATCTGGTAACCCTGAAACCAAGATTATTTTCTTTCTGTCAGGGCTGAGCAAAAAACATACATATTTTTCATTTTTGTTTTCCGGCTGGAAAGTCTGAATCAAGTTGCCCCTATCATTAATAAGTACTACAGTTCCTTCATCGGTGGCGATGAGGATTTTACTAGAGTCGTACAAGACAGGTTGTGGATATGTAGCTGAAGAAAGTTCACGTGAATTTGTTCCATCTCCATCTGCTATATATACTCCAGTGGAAGATTTTCCTGGTTTCTGCCACTCAAATACGATTTTACTGGAGTCTGGATTCCAGTTAAGATTCTTCTGATAACCAATACCCCCAAGATTCTTTAGTATGTATGAAAGATCTGTATAGTTAGTCCCTATACACCTCAAATTTGTACCATCTGGATTGCAAATGATATAACAATAACCGGAATTTGTTTCGTCAATCCTTGAAACTTCGAAATATACCTTGTCACCTGACGGGATCCATTTTGCTTGTAATATTCCATTGGTATCCGATCCATTAATTCCATAATTTATTTCCCCGAAAGTATGAGAATTCGTGTCTAATAAGTAATGTTTAACAACACTATTTGAAGGAGGAACCCATTTGTAACAGGTTACAAGCAAATATTGTCCATCAGGACTCCATTCTGTTGAAGTTGTTGTGAATCCTTCTTCTATCTGGAGAATTTTGTCAAATGATGTAGTGCTAAAATTTGAATCTTCGGATACAGGGTTGGCAGATGCTATATTCGTAGCAAATAGTAACGAAAATATAATTACCATAATATTTTTTAACATATAAAATACCCGTCCAAGTTTAGAAAGTTATCTTATAATTTTTAAAAAAAATTTCCATTCTAGTATTCGCACCAGAATGGAAATTTTTCTATACTCTCAATACCTCCGTACAGTAAAGGTATAGTCTCCAAGGTTAGCTGGAGTCATAGTAACGTATACTGGGGCATAATTCAGATAAGTATCAGGACAGGCGTTATTATCTTTCTGTACACGCTGCATAAAGGAATGTGCACTGTTACCTTCGTACATCTGAGCTACTCCACCCTTTGAAATTGAAGTTGGGTCTAGGTATAACATAACCGATACACTACTAGCAGCATTAGTTTGACGCCAATAATCTGCAGTGTCACCTACGCTTAAATATCCACTAACAGAGTTGTACCCAGGGCCTAAATCGAAATGAGCTGCTGTTAACCATGTTGATCCTGCTTCAGGATTTTCTTGATTTGCTGCCGCAACACCCACAAGCATAATACATGCTGCGAGTGCTAACATTAAACTAGTACTGCGATTCCGAAGTAGGTTCACAAAAGTTGACTTTTGAATCTATTTACCGATCACTAATATTTCCCACTAAATCAGGAATTTACTTTGGAATCGAAGCACTAGCTTTTATGTTCATTTCATACTACCTCTCAAAACTTTTCTATTGAGAGATAAAATCCGCAAGTATTAAGTAATCTTAAAACTATGCAGATTTACCTCTTTTAGGGGTTGGAGTTCGATCATTTTTTTCGCGCTCGGTTGAACTCCATAACTTGATACTTTTTTTCATGTATATCACTTTTATGTCCAACGTCTCTAACAATTCGCACTTTTTATTATTATAAAAATGAGTTATCAAAATCTAAGCTTCATTTCCTGATTGTTAGAGAAACTGGTCGGAAAACTTTTAAGCAAAGACATATTTTTTAGAAAAGTATAGATATTTTTCAGGATGAAGTAGAGTTTTGGGAATTGAAGCTGATCCATGAGATGTGAAAAAAGTCAATGGCTTTTATCAGCTGAACCTTGCAGCCATGCTTAAAGCTCCACTAATTTTTCCTGATTGTTACATGTATGATGTTTTTGAGGAAGGATATAAGTGCCTGAAAATGAAGCAAAATTCCTCCTTGTGTTATTCATGCTGTTTATTTTTATGCCCTTCCCTGCCGGAGCTGACTTTGCCAAGATCACTGTTGGAAACGATATCAGTGGCAAGTTTGCGAGGCCAGGGGACCTTGTGGAGTTCAGCTTTACTGTGGAAAAGGGATACAATACTTCTGAGAGCACATCAGTTATGCTTTTTACAGGTAAAGTCCCCGAAGGCTGGACTGCAGGCATATATGCAGATGGAAGTCAGGTAAGCCACATAACCCTGCCTGAAAAGGCAGGTGAAAAAGAACTGGTTCTTAAAGTCAGAATCCCTGAAAATACAAAAGACGGTGAGTATACTCTAAAAATAGGTCTTCGCCCCTATGGGGAAAACGTCAGAAAATCTGATGATACAATATATAGGGAATTTACGGTAACGGTTGACAGGGCTGCAATGCCTGACCTGGAAATTTATTCTGATATTCCGGGAAAAAAAACCCATCCGGGAATTCCTGTCAGCTTTGGGGCTTTTGTGGAAAATAAATATGATAGTAGAGCAAACTTTCGGATATTTCTTGTATCAAAACCCGAGCAGTGGGGAGTTGACCTGCTTTCCACAGACGGAGCAAGAATTACGAGGTTAGGAGTTCCTGGAGACGGGAGTCAGGAGTTTAAAATTCTCATAAATCCTCCGCTCAATGCAACAGAAGGAGATTATGAAATTTTGATAGCAGCATGTCCGGAGAAAGGGAATCAGAGCGTATTTTTGCCGGTCAGTGTAAGCATAAACCCAGAACTTGCGCATGATGAGGATCTAAGTGCGTATGTAGACCTGAGTTCCAATGTAGTCGGGATTGGAATCCGGCCTGAAAAAACTGCGGAATTTGCAGTTACCCTGAAAAACCGGTATGATCAGCCGCTTAAACTGGACCTTGAAGTCCTGAGCCTTCCTGAAGGCTGGAAAGTGGACTTTGTCAATAAAGAAAATAAGGAACAAAGGCTTGCTTCCCTTATGCTAAAAGCAGGAGAGGAGCAGGCTTTTACAGTAAAGGTAAAGCCTTCTCAGAACGCTACAGGAGGGCTTTATCCGGTCACAGTGGCGGCGGCAAACGGAAACAAAAAAGTTACACAGCAGCTTGAGGTAAGTATCAACAATAACATCGAAAATGAAGAGCTGCTCAAAATTGATTCAAGCTCCAGCGAACTGGCACTGAATCCCGGAGGTACCACTCAAATACAGGTCATTGTCTCAAATCAGGGGGATGAAGAGCTAAAAGACGTCACTCTAGAAATTAACTCTGTCAGCGGTATCAGCACTCAGATCCGGAGTTTTGGGACAATAGAAAAGCTGGAAGCAGGAGAGTCCAGAAGCATTCCTGTAGAGATTACTGCAAATGCCAATGCAGGCTCCGGTGTTAAGGAAATTTTCATACGGGCAAAGAGTGACGACTTTATGAGCTCTGAAAAAAGTATCAAGGTAAATATTGAAAAATCAGCAAGCAGTGGGCTTCTTGGGATAGCAATGCTTGGATTTGCAGTCCTTGTGCTTGTTTTTGTAGTACGTAAATTCGGAAGGCGGTAAATATGGAATCAACAGGTTTGGAATCAACAGGTATGGAATTCGAGCAAAGTGAAATTGTACAGCACACAGACCAATTTGCAATAGAAACCATTCATTTGAGTAAAATTTTCGGAAAGGAAAACCAGATCCGTGCAGTTGACAACCTGAACCTGCAGGTAAGAAAAGGAGAGGTATTCGGCTTTGTTGGGCCAAACGGGGCCGGAAAGACCACAACCATGAAAATGCTTATCGGACTGCTTGAACCAAGCGAAGGAAGCGGGAAAGTTGCAGGTTTCGATATAGTCCGTGAGGTAATAAACATAAGGGAAACAACAGGTGTCCTTCCTGAGCCTGCCGGTTTTTATGATAATCTCACTGCAAGACAGAATCTGCGGTTTTATGCAAAACTCTACAATATCGACTCCGATGTGCGGGAAAAAAGGATCGTAACCCTGCTTGAAACCGTCGGCCTTGCCCGTGCCATCGACCAGAAAACAGGCGGCTTTTCCACAGGCATGCGAAAGCGTTTCGGGCTTGCTCAGGCTTTGATCAACGAACCTCTGGTCCTTTTCCTTGACGAGCCAACAAGCGGTATCGACCCCCTTGGAGCCCAGATGATGAGGGACCTTATAAAGGACCTGAACCGGAACAAAGGAGTTACTGTTTTTCTGAGCTCGCATTCTATGGAAGAAGTCGAGGAGATATGTGATAGAATAGCAATAATCGCAAGGGGAAAGCTGCTTGCAGTTGGGTCTGTGGAGGACCTGCGGAATATAATCAGAGCAAAAGAAGGCGTGCATTATTTGCTTGAGGTTCAGGACATTCCTCTCTCTGAAGCTGCAGAAGCCATAAAGAATGTAGAGGGTGTGCAGGCTCTTGAAATTCAGGGTGGAACTCTATATGTGCATGCGAAAACGAAGCTCCGTACAGAAATTGCAAAAGCTATCAAAAAAGCAGGTGGAACTGTATCAATGTTTGAGGAAGAAGAAATGAATCTGCAGAAACTGTTCCTCAAAATTATTGAGGGGGCATAAGAGTATTTATGCATCATTTATTGATCATGGAATCGTCATAAATCACCTTTATGGAGTGGGTGCTCGTTTTTTTAGATTTGATCAATGACTCTCCCCCACTACCCAATTGATAGCATACAGGCAAGAAAAATCCTTAACCGATGACCTATGGAGGAGGGTTAAATGTTCAATAAACAAGTCGCATTAATGCTAATGTTCATTGCTCTATTTTGCATATCTTTTCAACCAGTTTCTGCAAGTGGTAGTCTAAACCAAACGAATGTAAGAGTAGTATCTGACTTGAATCAGACAGTGGGTAAAGATATCATAAGTCTTGTGGACATGAACAGCCTTGATATCGGAAATAAACCTGTTTTTGATATAATCTGGAGCCCTGATGGCAGCCATATGCTGATTGATGTTTTTGTTAGTGCATATCCGAAAGGAAAAACTCAGTTAGGTGGTGTAGATGCGTTGTATGCAGCAAATGCGAATGGATCTGGAATAACGCGTTTTGCATGGGCAGAAATGACTTCCAGAAATGGTGGAAAAACAATTACTCCTCCTGTATGGAGCCAATCTGGTGATTATTTTGCATATATGGAGCTGGTAGAAGGAAGCGGGTATAAGATAAAATCTGCCAGTCTTTTCGTTATGTCAAATGATCTAAATCTTATTGAAAAGGTAGAATTAGATTCAAAAATGATAGGATTAGAAACCGGTTTATCTAACTTTAAATGGTCTCCAAAAGAGAATAAAATAGCTTTACTCGTGTCTGGAAAAATTATCATTTACGATATGGATGAAAAAAATGATTTTAATTTTAGCATATCGGGTGATAACGTAGAAATAGACGATATGGAATGGTCTCCAGATGGTAAGAAAATTGTGTTTTCAAAAAATAGCCACGAGATTATTATTTTAGATATTGAAAATGGAACATTAAATCCGATTTACTCTGCAGAGCAGGTTGGAATGTATGGCGAAAAATGGAGTCAGGATAGTAAAAAATTACTATTCTATGAGATTAAAACATCAGAAAAAGTAGATGATGTCAGTTACGATATATATTTTATGGATGAAGACCTGGAGAAGCCTATAAAAATTAAAACTTTTACTACTGGTTCTTCAAGGGTGATACAATGGTATCCAGACATTGAAAAGATTCTAACTAAAAAATGTTCTGATGATTCATGTGCACTGTATTCTCTCTCAATAACAGGAGAGATGAAAAAACTGATCGAGAAGGATAAAGATATTGACGGTAGGGTGGCGCTTAATGGTAGTATCTCAGCAGTCAGTCTCAATCCCAACTCCCCGACTCCACCTTATACAAGAACTTATGACCTATTTTTACTCAACGGATCAGACGGGTTGACAATCGAGAATGTATCCTATTACTCGTGGAAAGGTACAGATGTCCTATTCGTTAAAGATCATAAGCTCTCAGTACTAAACACCAGCACACATGATATGTGGAACACACAACTACCATCGAACGATTTTGATAGGTTAAGTTTGGATCCTTCCGACCATTTCATTGCTGTAGATAATATTATTCTCGGAATAAATGAACAAGATACTCACACGCAAATATCCGCAGGAAATTACACAAACAGTACGGCCCCCGAAGTGAAAATTAAAAAAGATATAGATGAGCATTCAAGAGAAGATGCCACTGAAGAAACTTCTGGATTACCTGGATTTCCTGCAATTATTGCATTTATTGGGGTATTAATTGCATTCTTCTGCATACATAAAAAATAGTGTGAGGGTTAATTGTGGAAAAATACCAGAATATGTTTGTAATCGCACAAAAAGAATTTGCAGACAATGTATGGAGCCCGAGGTTCGCAATACTTGTCCTGGTATTCACTACTATTGTTTTTTCTCTAAGTTATGGCTCTGGAATTGGGCCAGAAGGGAATTCCATATCCAGAGGTTATCTTGACATCTCTCATATTATT
The DNA here is from genome assembly GCF_000979385.1 of Methanosarcina sp. 2.H.A.1B.4. Classification (NCBI taxonomy): domain Archaea; kingdom Methanobacteriati; phylum Methanobacteriota; class Methanomicrobia; order Methanosarcinales; family Methanosarcinaceae; genus Methanosarcina; species Methanosarcina sp. 2.H.A.1B.4. The sequence continues at coordinate 17,454 of NZ_JJOV01000014.1, read as the reverse complement.
TCACTTTTCTTGCCATTTATGGGAATTGCACTTGGCTTCGATGCAATTAGCAAAGAGAGGGAGTCCGGGTCTTTGAATGTGCTTCTGACGCATCCAATATATAGGGATGATATCATTGCTGGAAAAACACTTGGAGCAATGATTACACTAATTCTGGTAGTATTTATATCAATTTTCACAGTTCTTGGAACAATACTTTTGGCATCAGGAACCGAGTTAAGTTCACCAATTCTGAACCGATTGGTAATCTTTGCAATTCTTACATACTTATATCTATCAATATTTCTGTCACTTGGCATACTTAGTTCGATTGTAACAAAAAATGCAACGAAATCACTAGTATACAACATAGCAATCTGGGTTGTATTATGTATTGTATTTGGTATGATTTGTGCTACAACTGCTTCTATTGTAACTGATCATAAACCCACGGATTTAGACAATAATGAGCGTTTTTTAGGACTCAACGCAGATATTCAAAAATTGACGCCAGCACATCATTATGCTATGGCAGTAAGTGGTAGTCCTAGTTTAAGTTGGGGAGGTGTCTCGAGTGAGAGACCAAACGTGAGAGGTATATTTGACATGGAATACACCCTAAAACAGTGGTGGAATGAACTCTGGATAAATGTTTTAGTTTTGATTATTACTCCTATCTTTTTGATTATAATAGCATTTATAATGTTTTTGCGCCAGGATGTATCAAAGGATATGGGGTAATTTGAATGAAAAATAATAATGTATTTGTGGTTGCTCAAAAAGAAGCTGCTGACCATCTTCAAGATGCCGGATTTTTGGTGTTGCTTGCAACATATACCGTAATAGTATTTGCCTCTACCTATATGCTTGGTTCCTTGGCGCATGACGATAATTCAGTCCTCCTGAGTAGCATTCATGTCAAAATTATATCCCAATTTACGCCGTTGGTTGGCATAGCTCTGGGATTTGATGCAGTTGTCAGAGAAAAGAAATCCGGATCACTGAATGTATTATTAACTCATCCACTATTCAGAGATAATATTCTCGCAGGGAAATTACTTGGATCAACGTTATTGATAGCTGCTATAGTTGTATTTTCGGTTTTTGTATCTATAGGAACACTCTTGATCTTTTATGGAGTTGAGGTCGGATACTCGGAACTTATCAGAATAGCCGTGTTCGCAATTCTCACATTTTTCTATGCGGTGACATTTTTGGGAATTGCAATTTTAATCTCCACGATAGTAAAAAACTCCACAGATTCACTAATCTGCAACATTGTTATATGGATTTTTATCTGCATATTATTTGGTGCAATTCTCAAGACAGTTGTTGCCATATTGACAGGTCAAACATCGAATGAAGGGATATTGATCACGCAACTTTTGAATCTATCACCATTGCATCACTATGCAGAGGCTGTAACTGGCAGAGCTGATTTGAGTTTTATGGGAGTTAACGTCGAACCAATCGTTAGAGGGATTTTTGATACTAGATATACTCTTACTCAGTGTTTTAGAGAATTCTGGATGAACATTGTAGTGCTGATAATGACACCTATTATACTTTTCATAATGAATTTCATTACATTTCTTAGAAAAGATATTACTTTGTAAGAGATAACTGAGATACAAAAAACAGACTTTCATTGCCAAGGATCATCCTTCTCTGAATGCGTTTGCTGGTACTTTCTCCATTATTGTGAGCGGTGTTTTGAAAGATTACAGATTGAAATCTGCCAGCAACTTGATCTTACTATCAATTGGAATGGAAGAAAAATAAGATGCTAAGCATATTTTCAAGAGCATCACAATGAACCTCGGCTCCTCTAAATAAAAAAGGAAGACAAACGAGTGGAAGTCTCAGTGATCAAATCAGGCGAAACCTGAACTGGCGAAGTAAAACCTAAATACCTGATTAAGCATATTGAAGTTTTATAAATTGTATGACATTTACTAGATAAAATTTAAAATGGTGTAAAATATATGGATAATCTAAACCTAAATAAATTATTATTTGACCCGAATTCGTTTTTCAGGGAAAAACTAGGAAATGAAGTCAGTTTTAAGTATCCTCTATTGATAATACTTGTAATCGCTGTATTAACAATAAGTTCAAGTTTGCTGGTCATGAATAACCTTAAAGATTCGTTTTCTTCTGACATGGATTCATCTATATCTGCTTCAGTAATGTCAATAGGTATCATTGGAGGTGCCATCGGGGGTTTGATTGGAACATTTATTAGTTGGTTTGTACTGGCTGGAATCTTCTATTCAATATCCTATGTATTTGCTTCAAAGGGTTCTTTCAAGAGAACGTTAGAGTTTGTAGGTTATGGATTTGTGCCACAAATATTCAGCAGCGTGGTAAGTATTATTGCAATGTATTTCTTGTTATCTTCGGTTGATTTTTCCTCACAAGACTCACAATTTATGGCCCAGGGTATAGAGCAGATGTTCTCAAATAATCCCCTGTTTTATACCTCGCAAATAATTGCAATTTTATGTTTCATACTGTCTGCATACATCTGGATATTTGCACTCTTGCATGCCCGAAATATGTCATTTAAAAACGCCGCTATTACTGTCGGTATTCCAGCAGGCCTGTCTATTGTTATCCAGATATATTCATTCCTGTTTACTTCCGCAAGCCTGTAATTCTGTAGAAATAATCTTATCAGAAATGTTGGAAGCTAATCAGGAATGTTGTATCAAATCTGAGAGGGCATACACCTCTAGTTGATTGAGATCAACGTATGGGTGACAGGTTCCCTGCAAAAGCCCTCTCCATTACGGAGATCAAGGAAGTTTGTGAGTGTAAATCCGGAGCAGGAACCGGAAAGCAGCTTCTTTGAAAGCCTTTCAGGCGAGATATAAAAAATTTATGATTTTATCCTGTCCGGGAGGATGAAATCCCATCCTCACAATCGCTCTTTTTTTGAAGAAATTTATTATACAAAGGCAGACTGTGCCTTTTTTCAGATAATTCTGCATATTTTAGGAAATACATATTAAAGGAATACATGAGAATGATTGTTTGATACTTTGGAGAGAAACTATATATGCTCGGGTTTCTTACCCATATGTGACAGTATAAAAAGATGAAAAGTATCAATATTATGTATGGCTGCAGGCTTAGTATGTCTACAGGCTTACTGGTTGTGCCTGCAGTCTCGGCGGAAGAGGAATTATTGCAAGTCCATTTCCTGAAGATTCTTCAATCCCTCCTTAAAAGG
>NZ_JJOV01000014.1:13490-14219 GCF_000979385.1 Methanosarcina sp. 2.H.A.1B.4 | reverse complement strand
ATGCCGAGTTTTAATTTTTTATTCTTCTGCCTGCTTATCGCATAATCTACGGGCAGACTAACTAACAATAACTCTCAAGCAGGAATACATAACTCAGGAAATTTAAAAGTTGAAAGCCTATGAGGAATCAGTCAGTGGAACCGAAGACTGAACGTTTAATATTTACAAGCTCTAAGCTTGAAAAAAAGCTTATCCTCTGTATATTCTTTTTTTTATTCACAACAACAGCCGAAGCTACGGAATATATCGTAAGCCCGGCACCAGGTGATGAATTTGGAGTATCCGTAGCCGGGGAGGATGTACAGATATTAGAAGATACCGTAATACCCTACTGGCAGTTCCTGCTCTGGCTGGCCGTGATGCAAATCCTGTCGGTAACAGACATACTGCTGTTACCTGCAAAGCTTATTTTTGCAATACTCGGATTTCGAGTGGTTGACTATTCAAATACTATCGGAGTTCTGAAAAGGAAAAACATATACACCTATATCAAGACCAGGCCCGGGACCTACATAGGTGAGATTGCAAACAATATGGGCCTGAACCGGGGAACGCTGCGTCACCATCTCCAAATTCTCGAAGCCGAAAATATGATCGAAGCTCAATGTTTGGGTGGAAAAGTCCGGTACTTCCAGAACAGCTCCACATACGACGAAAAAGAAAAACGTGTTATTTCAGCTCTTCAAAATGAGATGAACCGAAAGATAATTTCAAAGATATTAGAGGAAG
>NZ_JJOV01000014.1:0-13469 GCF_000979385.1 Methanosarcina sp. 2.H.A.1B.4 | reverse complement strand
GAGCTGGACCTGATTGAAGAAAATAAGATGGGAAGGAGTAAAATATACAGTATAAATCCTGTTTATCGGGATACAATTGAAAAACGTATGTGAAGTTTTTTGAATAATCTACCTTTTTGCTTAAACCCTATTAATCCCCTGGGATTTACATTCCGACACCTTCCATAGAATAGGACACAAATTCAGTAGTTCACTAAAAACTTCTTTTCCACTTTTCTCATTGTCCGTTCCAGACCTGGACCACTTCTCGTGTGTCCATGTCAATCAGCGCGGATACCGAATGATCCAGCCATGTCACACTGATCAGGGTCTTTCTGGAATGGAACTTCTCCGCTGTCTCAGGTAGTATCCGTTTTACGGATGAAACTCCGTATGCATTCGTATCAGTAATCAGAGCGTTCGCGACATCTTCACTTTGCATAGCCACGCCAATAGCTTCAGATCGGACAGATTCTGGAATGGCTTCAAGGAGATATCCAACCTGTATCAAGTCACCGTCACGGTATGTAAAATCATACAGGTCAGGATACCTGGAACCTGACGACTCAGCGATCGCATGTATACGGAGTTTGTCATTTTCTCTCGATGCGCTAAGTGTAACGTTATCGTATTCCATGCCAGGGTAGGGACTTATTTGCTGTTTGATCTTTGTCTCGATCATGGCACTCTCTGCCGGTGGTATACCAACCCATGTAATCTCATACCCGGAGGACGAATTTTCAGAATCATTGATACATACAACACCAGCTATGAGGAACATTACGATCAATGCGGCCATGAACAATTTTGATAAATGGTCCATAAATGTCACCTGAAAAAAGGTCACCTGAAAAAGAAAGAACGGGCGTTACTACGCCCGTATCCGCTTGTTCATTCAACGGCCCCGATAGAAATCAAATAGTTGAACTGTTCCGTATTTGCCGGAAGTATGTCGAGCTTCCATTTTCCGATGGCACCTGGTGCCTCATAGGTCTCCGTGTAGACTTCAATAGCACCATGATAGATCCCTGCTCCATCCATTTCCCAAGGAGGGAAGTCAGATGCTCCAAGACTGACAGTACCGCTGTAGGTCGTTTTAACCAGATTCAGTTCGACCTCACCTGATTCACCTTCCAGTGCCAGGTCAAAGGATGCCTCATCTTTCTCGTTCTGACTGCCTGCACCCATCCACATACCATAATTGTGGTCATTGGATGACACTTCAATGGTAATGGGACCGTCAGTTCTGGTGGTGAAAGTCTTTGTGTACGGTTCACTGGGCTGGGTCCATACCTCGAAATTCATTTGGACCTGACCGTCCCATTCACGTATAGATGGATCGTCAATGTTCAGATCAATGGCTCCGTTGTATCTGCCTTTTGCATCATCAGGAACTTCAAGATGCACCTTGACAACAGCCGTTTCGCCTGCTTTTACGATGGAAGGGCCGGTAATAGTGATAGCATCATCATCAAATGCAGGACCTCCCGTGCCATATGGACCGTAATACCTTTGGTTGTCATCACTTATTTTCGGGTCGATAGCAATATCCCTGTCAGCTACATTCTTGAGCTTGATTTCATAGTCATATTCATCCCCTGCCTTGACACGGTCATTGAGATATGGCGTCTGGATCTGGATCTTCGGAGGAGTCCAGACATCGACATAAAGATGCATGACATTGATATACTGGGGATAGGGTGTTGGATATGGTGTTGGCATCACATCATCGGTGAATGCGATATCAGTTCCATAGTTCCCTATATCAGCATCTTGTGGGATATTCACCTTAATGGTAAACTCCTGTTTAGCATCCGGCTCGATGTCTTTTCTGGCAGGTGTTACGGTGACCCAACTTTCTTCAAAGATATTCTCCATATACGGGGATGGCACAACCCGGGGTTCTACTGTAATGGTTTTATTGTCCTTGTTTGTGACAGTCACAGTGATTTCATCGCTACTTCCCGGTTTTAACTGGGTGTTTGAATGACGTGGATTGATCTTGAGTTTTGCAAAATCCGTATCTGGATTGAAACCGGCATCAGAGGTCACTGTCACCACCTCATCAACCATGATCATACCCGAGTTTGGAACTGGATGCGCTTCAACTTCAATTGCACTAACAGCGGGCATGAACGCTATGCTCACAAGCAGCATTGCAACAATTAGCTCGCCTATTCGTATTACTTTGCTTTCTATCATTCTTAATTTTCTCCTTTCCTTCATATTTATCCGGTATATCTCCCGAAAGCAAAGCCAGCGAACTTTAAGCACAGTTAAAGTTAAAATCAACGTGGTTTTGCCTTAGAGTAAATATTCAGAAGATTCGGCTCTTCCTGATAGATTGCGCTGAATCAAACTCAGTTTTTTCACAATGTTCAAACTCAATATGTTTGTGGACTTCTTAGAATTGCTTTATGTCCATTTCATCAAAATGAATATAGCCCAAATTAATCAGACATTAGACATAAAATATCAAAACGTCTTCATATAGCACTGAAGTTAGCACCTATATATGATTTATGTCCAATGTATTAAACCGATTTTAATATAAATAAATAATACTAAAAAATGAAAATGTAACTCAAGTATTTTTTGTTATAGTTTGATGATCTGGATAGAAAACTTATATAGGACGTAGTAAAAGTAGTTTATTGAAAAATAGATAAGGGAGTTGAAACGAATAGCAGATGTTAATGCCACAAGCAACTTAAAAGTCAGGGCTTTTCTGGGGCAGGTTATACCTCATGGAAACTACACCTTATGGTACAGTCGATATAGGCCGGAATATTATGCTAATGAAACTCCTTAACGTTGTGACGAAACAGGACATCCGGTACACATGCTGTGCACGACAATTAATTTCTAGAAAATTTTGGTGATAACATGGGTGGACAACCAGTAAAGCTACTTATTGTTTTTTCAATTATAGCTCTACTTTCAGGGACCGCACTTGCAGATACTTACAACGCACCTGACCTGAATGAAATAGTAGTGGAAACGATTGGCTGGTCAGTTAGACCCGTCTACGATGTGCCATACTCTAACTGGCATGAAAATCCGGACAAAACAATCTCCCTGCTCTCAATATTAAACGAAGAATCCCTTACAAACGGTACAAATCCTGAAAGTCCGATATACGATCCCGATGTTCTGAAAGCATATGGAAATGTCCCGGCAATTAAAAATACTTCCCAGTTGGCTGAGTTCAGTTCAACTCTTCAGGCTGTAAGAGACAATTCTATCCGTGAGGTAAAACCGTATCTTTATCCTGATGGGCCGATAGTTGACTATGGGACCGGTCCTATGCCCGGGTATTTTTTGATCAAGCTTTATGACTATGAAGGTAACAAAACTGTCTATTCCGAAACCGAGTTAAAAGAAATCTACCATGTTGTGGAAAAGAATGCAACTAAAGCCGGAATTGATGAAGTTCCGGTCATATTTTGTCTCTGGGATAAAACAGCAATGTTTTATTTTCCTGAAAATAACCATACATTTGGCAAAGATGTTGTCCAGCTAACGGATGTTGCATTTCCGGTATTTACTTACTATATAGCCAATTCGTCATCCTTACATATTATAAAAAATGGTTCTCTCAATGAAATAAAACCATATCTCTATCCCGAAGGGCCAATAGTTGCCTATGGTTCCGACACTATGGATGAAGTTTTCGCTATAGAACTTTATTATGAAGCAAACGAGACAATCTATTCCCAAAGTGAACTTGACGAAATCTGCAATATCGTGAAAAAACATGCGAATAAAGCAGGTCTTTGTGGTGTTTCCGTTGTGTTTTACAACCAGAAAGGTACAGTACGTTTTGATAATTACTATCATGAATCATATTTCCGGTCCAGTAACTCAACTTCAAGCAGTAATGGTGGAATAGAAGATTTTGCATTAAACAACTCCACTCAGTTAAACAGCTCTACTCAAAACAATAGAGAAAATACTATCTTTCCAGTAGAAGGCATCTTAACCCTGCTGGATACCGGATATTATAGCAGGTATTTTTAAGCCCGTAAGGTACATACCCGCGGAAAAATGGCCTGAAAAATGTAAAGCGCATACTAATATAATAGCGTGACTATAATAATAGGTAGGGATAGGCAGAGACAGTAGGAGTTGGCTGTAATCCCGGAAGGTATCATTTTCTGAGGGAGGAGTGAACCGGAGGGTGGGCAAATTATGATGACAGCTGATGCCTGGATTACAGTAGGGATTCTGGCAATTACTTTTGCACTGCTCTTATTTTCCAAATTGCCGGCTCACGTGATCTTCCTGGGAGCCCTCACCGCTGCAATAACGTTCGGACTTGCCCCGGTAGAAGAATTATTGAAAGGCTTTTCCAATCAGGGTGTGTTGACCGTTGCCGTACTTTTCATGATTGCCGAGGGGATGTACTCCACCGGGGCCATCACAATGATTTCAGACCGCATTGTGGGAATGCCAAAATCGCTTCTAAGCGGCCAGCTCAAGATTCTCCCTCCAGTGGCATTGGGCAGCGCTTTTCTTAACAACACGCCACTCGTTGCCATGATGATCCCTGTGATCCGCGACCTCTCCAGGACCACAGGCCTCGACTCCTCAAAACTCTACATCCCTTTAAGTTACGCATCCATACTCGGGGGAGCTTCAACCCTTATAGGTACCTCCACAAACCTGATTATCGCAGGTCTCGTAATCGAGCAGATTACAAAAAACGACCTGGGGACACCAGCGATGGAAAGGATCAACATCTTTGTCCCGACTGTCGTGGGGCTTCCTGCAGCTATCATCGGCATAGTCTTCCTCCTCTTCATCGGCACAAAACTTCTTCCGGCGCGTGATTCAGGGAAAAAGGAGGAGATAAAACGGCGCCTCTACAGGGCTGAGTTCTTTATCGATGTAGATTCCTACCTTGCAGGAAAGACCCTGGAGAATGCCGGTTTTGCTGCCCCGACAGGATATTCCCTGAATTCGGTCCGCCGGGGGGAGAAAGAAAAGCCCCCGATAGAACCTGGCCTCGTGCTCAGGAAAGGGGACGTCCTTACCTTTACCACTGATGCCGAAGGGCTGCCTGCACTCTGGGCAACCATAGGGCTTACCCCCCTCAACACGCTTTCCCCGATTCAGGGCGAGAGGTACCGCCACCGCCTTGTGGAAGTAGTCGTATCTCCCCAGAGTTCAGTTGTTGGGCGCACCATAGAAGACCTCCCGGAGACCGGAGAACCTTACAATGCAGCGATTGTGGCAATTTCCCGGGGAGGAGAGCCTCCAGCAGTTCCCCTCAGGAAGGTGCGTATCAAGCCTGGAGATAATGCCGTGATTGAGGTTGAAGACTCGTTTTTCTACCACAACCGGAACGAAATCGAGTTTATCCTTATTAAGCGCCTGAGAGGTTACCGTGTAAAGAGGACGGACCGCGCTATCGCCGCAATTGTAATTACGGCGGCAATGGTTACATCGGCTGCACTCGGCCTGCTTACGATCCTCAACGCTGCGCTTCTGGCAACCTTTGCAATGCTTGCAACCGGGTGCATGAGCATAAGGAGAGCGACTAAGAGCATTGAATGGAACACGGTCGTGGTGCTCGGATGCGCTGTAGGACTTGAGGCGGCGGTTACTGAAAGCGGGCTTGCAGACGTTATCGGCAGCCTGGTCTCGGCCTTTGGGGGCAACGACCCGTATGTGGCACTTACAGTTGTCTTCGTTAGCTGTGTCCTGATGACAAACATCATCACAAATGCCGCAGCAGCCGCCTTCATGTTCCCGATTGCGGTCTCAATTGCTGGGGACATAGGTAGCAGCTTCATGCCGTTCGCAGTTGCCCTTATGCTCGGGACGAGTTATTCGTTCCTCAACCCCGCCGGGTACCAGACCAACCTCATGGTCTTCGAGCCAGGAGGATACACTACAGGAGATTACATAAAAGTAGGACTGCCTCTCACAATTCTGGTGAGCCTGGTCGTAATCCTGCTAACCCCACTCATATACGAGTTCTGATATTGTTGTGATAGCTGAGATATTGTTGTGATAGCTGAGATTTGGAAAAACTGGAGGAGTTGACTGAAAGTACTTTTTTTTTAAGTGCTCAAATTTATTCAGGAGGTGTAAAAGTGAGAACCAGACTATCACTATGTTTAATGCAAAAACTCAAAGTCTCTGAAATAAAATCAGTGAACTCGAAAAAATAAATAGTGATGCAAAAAGAATCTGAAATCAAAATCAATGAAATAAAAATCAAAGAGTATTTTAAATCCCGCCCGAAGGCGGAACTTGAAATCACTCTGCAGGGGCTTCTGCGGTTTCAAGGCCGAGAAGGGCTTTTATGGATTTGTCCCCATATTCAACGATCTTGGAGTTGATCTGGACGATGTCATGGGCAATTTCCTTGCCGCGCATCATCTTTCTCCTGCGCTGTCCCGGGTGTTTGGGGACATAGCCGACACCTACTGCCAGCAGAATTCTCTGTCTTCTGGGGCCTGGAAGGTCCGGTTTCATAACAAAACCGCTGCCGTCGCAGCCGCCAGTGATCTTGACTTTGTAGCCGGCGAGCCCGAAAATGGCACCGTCAACAACTTCACCGATTGATTTTCCAATTAATGCGTTTGCTTCAGCGTCTTTAACGTCGATCTGGTAAGCACGCGCTTCTTTTGGGTCAGAAACTACAACTTTGAAATTTGCCATGTGAAATCCTCCTATCAGATTTATCTGTAATAATAATTCCTTTGCCTTGCCTTCATTATCAGAATATTTACCTGACTTTTTTTACCTGACTCTTGAATTGAATCCTTGCTGCATCCTGAATATGCTGCTGCCCTGCATATCAGCCGTTACTTTGCCCAGAAAGGATTATCTTTTCTTTTGAGTTCAAGGAAAATATCAAAAGTTTCCTTTTCATCGGTTGAAAGGGAATTGTAGATCTCGTGCTCTAGTACTTTGGCATGCCTCTCTGGCACGTTCATATAAAGCACGTCTCCTTCTTTGATCTGCCTGCCTACGGTTGCACCGTCAATAGCCATTGCAACTTCTTTGCCTACCCTTGCAGAAGGAATATTTTCTCCATCGGACTGCAGACCCTTGATCTTGCCCACAACGTTTCCGTTTTCAAGCATGACATCTGCATTTGTCCGCACGACTCCTCCAAGAACCCTTACCCCGACTACGGCAGGTTTGCTCTGGCGGAACACGCATCCGGGAAGGATCTTGAACTTTCCGGGGCGAATAATCGTTTCGAAAATTTTCTTTTCAGCCAGTTCCTTCTGTTCCTTCACGTATTTCTGGTAATCTTCAACCAGACGGTAGATCACGTCACTTGTGAATACCTTTACAGTGCTTTCCTGCAGGAACTCTCTGGCATCAGGGTGAACCTTAACATTGAAACCTACAAGCACAGAAAAGAGGGGGTCTTCAACTGTTGAAGCCTCAATCGCGTCCCTGTGAGAGATGTCTCCTACTTCAGCTTTCCTGATAAGGACTTCATCCTTCTGGAACTCGTGGACAAGGGCTTCAAGGGAGCCGAGGGTATCTGCTTTAATCAGAATTCCAACGGAGCCCGTATCAATCCTGACCTCATCGATCTCGGACTTTACCTGGGCTACAATTTCCTCAAGGGTTTCTTCCGTTGCTACCCTTATGGGAGCGCCCGCAAGTGCACCTTCCAGACCGGGAGCAGAGATCTTCACACCAGCCGCAGCAGTGATCTTATTCACCTGCTGGAACTTACTCTCGTAACGGATTTCGGAAAGTTCCCTTGGCTTTAAAAGAGCCCTTACCTTTGTCTGGATCGGCTCGCCCAGGCTTCCGATAACAACCGTATCCCCTTTCTTTAATGTGCCATCGTAGAGAATAACGTCAAGGGTTGCTCCGAGACCTTTTTCTTCCTTTACCTCAAGGACGGTCCCGACTCCCGGGCCTGTGGCACTGTACTGCAGATTTGCCTCAAGGAATCTCTGAGCAAGGCCTAAAAGCACCATGAGGACATCAGGGATGCCTTCTCCAGTAAAAGCACTTACAGGGACTACGCCCAGAGTGTTCTGGAAGTTCGTGACCCGGTCATAACGTTCTGCAGCAAAGCCCTGGTTATAGAGTTCACCTATTACCTCGTAGAGCTTTGTTTCAATCCGTGCCTGGACATCGCCAGACTGCTTTTTGAAAGTAGCTGCAAAAGGCATGTTCTTGTATGAAACCCAGCCGCCGACCCTATCGATCTTGTTGGCAACGACAACAAAAGGAGTTTTGAACCTTTTTAAGATCTGCAGGCTTTCGTAGGTCTGGGGTTTAAAGCCTTCGTTTATGTCAACAACAACAATAGCAAGATCGGCAAGGGCGCCTCCTCTGCTCCTGAGAGTTGTAAAGGCATGGTGTCCCGGAGTATCAATAAAAAGAAGCCCTGGCACCATGAAACGGTCCCTTAGCCTTGGGTCTCCGAGCTTGTCTACAATCACATCTATAGGGACTTCGGTTGCTCCAATATGCTGGGTGATGGCCCCGGCTTCTCCACTGACAATTGCAGTACCCCTGATCTTGTCGAGCAGAGTGGTTTTCCCGTGATCGACGTGCCCCATCACGCAGACTATAGGAGTCCTAAGATTTTTCTTGTCGGTCATATACAAAACCTCTCTCATTCCCGCGTCTTATTTGCTGCAGGTCCAGAAGGGCCCGGGTTTCCCCGGAAGGACCCATTTTGCAGGTGCCTGATAAACAAAGGCTTGGAATCGTGCCCGAAAAAAATTCCTGGACACGAAAAGGCTTTGATGCACCTGCATTACTCGTACAGACAGACCTCATCGACTCTGGAATACTTCCCGATTTCGGAGTCCTTGAAGTGAATTGCAATTTCCCTTGCTGCAGCTTCGGGTGAATCGGAGGCGTGAACCACGTTCCTGCCTACATCCAGAGCAAAGTCTCCACGGATAGTTCCTGGAGCCGCATCAACAGGGTTTGTAGCCCCGTTTATTGCTCTCATAACCTTAACTGCATCCTTTCCGGTAACTACCATTGAGACGGAGGGACCGGAGGTAATGAACTCGATAAGGGAGGGGAAAAAGGGCCTTGCTGCGTGTTCGCCGTAGTGCTCTTTTGCAGTGGCTTCAGCAATGACGTTCATTCTGAGAGCGACAAGCTTTAAGCCTCTCTTTTCGATTTTGGAGATTACTTCTCCGACCAGACCGCGCTGGACTCCGTCAGGTTTCACCATAACGTATGTCTGTTCCATATGCACACCTTACTATATTTGAACTAATGACGGCAGTTATGCTTTTTTCAACTGGATTTTGCCTTTCTCAGTCCATTCGGTGCGGCGCGGAAGCCTGCCAAGGGCGAAGTTGCTCACGCACTTGGAAGAGCACAGGAAATAGGTGGAGCCGTCTTTTTTGACATAGAGCTTACCGGTACCAGGCTCCAGCATCTGCCCGCAAAAATAGCATTTTCTCTGTTCCATTTATTTTCACCGCGTATCTTTTTACCTGGTAGTCAGTTTCTTTGCTTCTCTTGACGTTTCCAGAAGCATCATAATGTCGCCGATGCGGATAGGGCCCACACAGTTTCTTGTGATTACTCGACCCTTATCTCTGCCTTCCAGAACCCTGCACTGGATCTGGCTGGCTTCACCATGCATACCTGTATTCCCGATAACGTCAATAACTTCAGCAGCAAAGCCGCCGATTGTGCTTTCTTCAGCCATATTCAGCACCCCATGTTATCAGGATTATTTAAGAGCTTCAAGTTTCTGAGAAATGTCCTGAATCATTTCAGCTGCTTTCCCTGCATCCACAATTGCTACGGTCGCACAGGAGACACCAAGTCCGCTGGCTGCGCCAAGTTCTTTCTGGTTCTTGATGAAGATGTAAGGAGCGTTCTTCTCTTCGGAAAGAGGAGCGATATGAGCGATAATCTCTGAAGGCTCGATATCTTCAGCAATCAGGACAAGCTTTGCATTGCCTCTTTCGATTGCTTTGGTAGCTTCATTTGTACCTTTTTTAATCTTTCCAGTGTCTCTGGCAAGCTCCAGAGCTTCAAGTGCTTTGTTTGTAAGTTCTTCAGGAACATCGAATTTAGCGAATCGTGCCATTTAAATATCTCCTTCGAAATTGCGGATCTCGCAATTTTTCATCAATCATAGGTTTTTAACACATATCTGTCAACATTGAGAATTCAAATCCCTAAAAAAGAACCTGAAATACTTCAATGCAGAGAGTAAATGAGTTGAAACATAGATACTGCTAGCTAAATGCTGCAGATTGAACCTTAGAAGTACATAATCACCTATAAACTTTCTGCTTGATAAGAAGGGCAACAGACAGATACGGGGATAAATCAGCAAAAAACGGAATATATAAGGAAAGCCTCAGCCCATAAGTCAAAAATTAAAGAAAATTAACAAATGCGTCATGGTTATAAGGGATGTAAGGATTTTGATTTGTATGAACACAATCTATTATGAAGCCCATAATAATCTTTACCTCAACCTTACAAACAGATGCAGTGCGGACTGTGTCTTCTGCATCCGCAACTTTGCAGACGGCGTTTATGGGTATGACCTGAGGCTTTCAAAAGAACCATCAACAGAAGAGCTAATCGAAGCCCTTGAAGGGCTGGACCTTTCAAACTATAAGGAAATCGTGTTTACAGGTCTTGGAGAGCCAACCCTCAGGTTCGATGTGGTGCTGGCAGTCACCCGCTGGCTTAAAAACCGGGGTATAAGGGTAAGACTCGATACCAACGGGCATGCTGCGTTGATTAATCCCGAACTGGATGTAGTTTCAGAATTGAAAAAGGCAGGCATGGATTCTATTTCAGTCAGCCTGAACGCAGAATCCGAAGAAAAATATAACAAGCTCTGCAGACCGGTCCACAAAAACGCTTACAGATCAGTACTCGATTTTGTAAAGGGAGCAAAAGAAGCCGGAATCTCTACAAGGGTTACAGTGGTTAAGATACCCGAGATTGATGTGGAAAAATGCAGAAAGCTTTCAGAAGAACTTGGTTCGGAATTCCATATAAGGACACTGTCCGAGGCTGCAAGTAAAGAAATCGGGGGAAAAAATTAAAACACCCTGAAGAAAATCCGGATTCCTTATCATAAGAATGGTATTTATTCACAGTAATAAGAATGGTATTTGCTCACAGTAATAAGAATGGTATTTGCTCACAGTAATAAGAATGGTATTTACTTACAGCCTATTCACAGTCATAGTTATCCCCAGGAAGATCCTATTTTGGGGAAACTCCCTATTTCCGGAGTTATCCCCGCTTTCCGGATTTTCTCAGTTATTCCCTTGTGTGTCGTTTTCTTCAAGGTTTTCAAAGTCCTCAAGGCTCTCATCCAGTTCCTTTTGTTTGAGGATTCTCCTTTTCAAAAAGAAGACTGTACCTGCCAGAGCTCCAATTAGAAGAGCAAAAAGAAACTTTACTGAACCAAACATTTCCAAAACCTTTAAAGAACTTTCTTCAGAAGGTAACTCCACTAAACCCGAATCTTCTCCGGTTTTCGTATTCCCGTCCACGCCGCTTGAGGTAACTGAAGCTTCTTCAACCCGATTTTCAACGCCCCCTGTAGCTGCAGTATCTTCTTTTATGGGCTGGAGGACTTCTTCTGCAAGAACGACATCTGTCTCCTTGATAGTTTCTTTTGGCAGGAAACTTTCGTCTCCAAGCAGCAGTGCAAAGGCAGTGAGATTTCGTTCAAAAAGATATACTGCTTCTGCATCACTCCCGACAGCAATGGTTGAGCTGTCGCGAGAAACATCCAGGCTGTTAATATTTCCTTCGCAGTTGTAGTTCCAGAGTTCTTCCCCGTCCATATTAAGGACATAGAGGTTATCGTCCCAGCTTCCGGCTGCAATGAATGAGGAGTCGGGGGATATCTCTACATCATAGACATCGCCTTTTACCTGGTAATCCCAGAGTTTTGCTCCGGTGAGGTTAAACAGGTAAATCTTGTCGTCAAAACTTCCCGCCGCAAGATGCGAGCCATTGGTTGTTAAAGAGACACTGCTGACCCAGTAACCCGGGTTATGCACCCATGAAAACTCCCCTTTACGGTCAAAAAGATAAACGTTATAGTTAGATCCCCCGGCAGCCACATAGTAAGCATATGGAGTCATGCTTACGCTATTGATCAAACTTCCGGTTTTTCTTTCCCATATCGTTTTTCCCTCCCTGTCAAGGAGGTAAACGTAATTGTTGGCATTTCCAACTGTAACGTAAGACCCATCTATGGAAATAGCAACACTGCGGACAGCGCCTCTGGAATCAAAACTCCATAAAAGTTTACCTTCCCTGTTTAAGAAATAAATCTTACCGTCTTCACTGCCTGCCGCGATGTACAGGCCATCGGAAGAAATCGCTACACTATTGAGACTGCCTCCTGTTTTGCGACTCCATAGCAGATCTCCTTCCCGGTTAAAAAGGTACACTTTTTTATCGTTGCTTCCAGCCGCAACTCGAGCCCCATCTGAAGAAAGTGATACTGTATAAACAATATCACCGGTAGTATAATTCCAAAGTTGTGTCCCTTTAGAATTAAAAAAAGAAACTTTGTGATCAAAACCGCCAGCTACAAGATAGTCCCCTGTTGAAGAAATAGATACGTCATTTACTATACAACCGGTTTCACATCTGCTTAACAGATCAAAAGCCTTGAGTTCTGAAAGGTCCACATCCCCGCTATCCCGAACAAGAGGATCTGCAGCTTCCGCCCCTGAAAGAAGACCGAAAAACAGACCCAATGCCAAAAATACCCATATTCCCGATGAATGTTTCATATAATTTATAATGAAGTACTTTATTGCACATGAATTTTTTGTTACAGTAAGCTAAACAGGGAAAAATTAACAAAATTTATTTGGTTCTGATTGCGCTTGAATAAGCAGTAATAATTAAATTATAGATATATATAATCAGATTGATAACACTCAAAAGTTTAACGTAAATGTTTGCATGATATGGTAAAATATTTGGAAATTCTGAAAAAGAGTACTTTATCCTGCATTCGGAAAAAGGGTGTTGTAAGGTTAGAATAGATAATTTAAAGTTATATTTATGGCAGTAGCTGTGAGTCTGCTGGATGAATTAAGTTATTCCTGATTCATTGCAGTTATCTTCCCGTATTAATTTGTTTTAACCTTCACTGTTCCGGATGTGGAATACAAAAAAGGTTTATAGGATGTGATTTTTGGTGGCGAGAGAAGTATGGAACACCAGAGTTGGATTTATTCTTGCAGCAATAGGTTCTGCAGTCGGCCTTGGAAATATCTGGAGGTTCAGCTACGCGGCGTACGAAAACGGAGGAGGAGCTTTCCTGATCCCTTATTTTGTCGCTCTTCTGACTGCAGGTATCCCGCTTATGATACTTGAGTTCGGGCTTGGAAGCAAGTTTCTAGGCTCAGCTCCAATTTCACTTAAAACCTCAGTTTGACAGTACCCACTAATTGGTACTGAATATTTCCTTTCTTTTTTGGTCCGACTGGACTTGACAGGTTCTATTAATTTATAAAAATTTA